>DAORHS010000290.1:0-6058 GCA_035438165.1 Prosthecobacter sp. | reverse complement strand
CGGTCGCCCTTGATTGTAGGGCGTGTGCTTCATCTGCTGTGAGAGATTCACATAACCGGGCACGGTGGGCGCTCCGCCTTTGAGTTTCGACACCACGCTGCCGATCTCCGGCCAGCCGCCGGGAGGCGCATTGTTGCTGAGGCGACCCGTCACGCACTGGAAGCTCTCATGCCGGTCCTTGGCACCCACGACGCTGCGAATGAAGCTGAACTTGTTCGCCATCTTCGCCATGCGCGACAGGTGCTCACTGATCTGGATGCCCGGCACGTTCGTGCCGATGGCCTTGAACGGCCCACGCACTTCCGAAGGTGCATTCACCTTGATGTCATACATGTCCTGATGCGGCGGCCCGCCCGGCAGGTAAACAAGGATGAGCGCCTTCTGCGATTTGCCGACTCCCTGCTCCGACTCCGCACGCAGCAACTCGGGAAAACTCAAGCCGCCGAGTCCAAGACCGCCGATGCGCAGGAACGAACGGCGTGAAAGACCGTCGCAATAACGGTTGGCGGACTGTTTGGAGAAAAGGGTGAGCATGCAGAAGTTAAACGCGAGGAATCAGGCCCGTTTTGCCGCCTTAAAAGCCAGCAAACACCAGGCAACGTGCCCGGCGGTCTCTACAGCAGCTTCTCCCCGCCGGTGTATTTCTTCACCACATCAGGATCGAGTTCGAGACCGAGGCCGGGTGTTGTTGGGATCGCCAACATACCGTCAGCATCAAGCTTCCAGCCGCCGAGGGTAATCTCGTCGATGAAGGGCGATCCGGTGAGATACTCGACCAGATCGGTGCCGGGGAAGGCGGAGGCGAGGTGCAAATCGGCGGCGAGGCCAACGGCGGTGTTCCAGCCGTGAGGGATGAATTGAACGCCATGTTCCTGCGCCATCCAGGCGATGCGACGCTCTTCGCTGATGCCGCCGACTTTGGTCACGTCGGGCTGGATGATGTCGAAGGCGCGGGCTTCGAGGAAAGGCTGGAAAGCCTGGCGGCGCGTGAGCACCTCGCCGCCGGAAATCTGGACGGGGGAATGCTCGCGGAGCTTCACGAAGTCTTCGAGCGCGTCGGGATTCAGCGCTTCCTCAAACCAATGCACATCGTAATCGGCGAGCATCTTCGCGGCGTTGAGTGCCCACTTGTAGCCGTTCGTCCAATGCGCGTCGCTGCCACCGGCATCCACCATCAGTTTGTTGTCTGGCCCAACGGCTTCACGCGCAGCTTTGACGATGGCTTCATCCGTGGCGGCATTGCGACGACCAAACGGCCCCCAGCCGATTTTGAAGGCGCGAAAGCCCTGCGCTTTCACCTTCAGAAGATGATCGCGCAACTTTTCAGGCTCATCCATGAGCAGCGAGGCATACGGCTGCACTCGCTCGCGATAACGTCCGCCGAGAAGACGCCCAACGGGCTGTCCCGTGGCCTTGCCGAGCAAATCCCACAGCGCGATGTCGATACCGCTGATTGCATGTGTCATCGAACCACCGCGACCGAGCCAGAACATGTGCTGATGCAGCTTTTCGCTCACACGCTCAGGTTCGAGCGCGTTCTCACCGCGATACAGCGGCTCCAGCACGGCCAATGCAGCACGCACAAGCGCATCGTTCGTGAACACACTGCCAAGTCCGACGGCTCCTTCATCGGTGTGGACGGCGATGAGCGTATGGACGCAGTCATCGGGCCGGAGTTCGTTGCTCCAGCCGCCTTCAGGCGTAGCTCCGCGCAGACCTGCGCAGCGGATTTCTCGGATTTTCATGAGTTGGATTCGTGTCGTTGGAAGAGTTTGGGCTTGGGAGTGAACGTAACATCCGCATCGAGCGGAAACATGGGACGCGGGCAGCGGGTGTGGCCGAGGTAGCACAGATTCGCGCTCGTTGATCCAGGTGCATCGACATTCACCATCTGTGCGCACCAGTCAGCATACATGTGATGCTGACAGTGCGGCGACTTCACCACCACGGCATCGAAGCGCTGCGGATTCTGGCCATGGGAGTAGAAGAACGAGCGGTCGTAGAGATTCACGGGATGACTGCTGACCACGAGCGTGAAGTTGCCCGCCTCCAGCACCGCTGTCGGCCCGGCGAGCCATTCTTCGCCGAAGGACTCGCTGCGGAAGCGGCCATCGGCGAGCAAGCGCACTTTGGCGGTGATCTGAAGCGGTTGGAAGCGCTTCGGATCGAGCGTGCCGCCGATGGTTGTCGTGATCGTCGCGCCGATGCCTGCGGCAAAGGCCATTTTGACCGCTGGTTCATCGACAATCGGCAGCAGCGTGCGCAAAGTGCAGCCGGACTCCATGAGTTGCCGCAGGATCGCGTTGCTGTCGCCCGAAGCGCCGGAACTCGTCGCGTCCGCGGCATCCACGAGCGCGAGTGTGCCGCTGGTGTGAGCTTTGGCGATGCGCGTCATCTCCTCCAGGCTCACGAGCGGCACCTGCATCTTCTCGTGATGCTCCCAGAACAGGTTGGCGATGCGCAGCGCCTCGCGTTCGGCCAGCGCCGGGTCGTTGTCGGTCACCACGAAGGCACACGAGGTGAGTTCCGGCACATCGGTGAACGGATTGCTCCACATCATCGCTGCCGAGAGTCCACCCGCCCCTTGCTCGACGGCCTTCGCTGCCTCCACCACACAGCGAATCGAACCGGTGGCTGTGATGAGTTCATCACCACGCACGAGCGCTGGCACGGTCACTTTGGCCATCACCGGCTTCACCTCGCCTGCGACAATCTTAAGCAGCAGTTTCGCCGCGCGCTGGCCGGTCTCGAAGAAATCGACATGTGGGTAGGTGTGATAGGCCACGATGGCATCGCTGTGCTCGGCCATGCGGTCCGTGAGGATGCCATGCAGATCGAGCGACACGACGATGGGCACGTCCTCACCGAGAATCTTCCGCGTCTCCGCCAGCAGCCAGCCTTCGGGATCAAGTTCCACCTCGCTCGCCATCGCCCCGTGCATGCAGAAATACACGCCATCCACCGGCACCGCCGCGCGAATGCCCTCCAGAAACTCCGCCGCGATGCGCTCCCAAGCCGCCTTCGCCAACGTGCCGCCCGAAGTGATGAAAAACGCGCTGTAAGCCGGCACCAATTCAACCCCCGGTGTCGCATCGAGCACGCTCAGCACCCCGCCGATTTCATTGCGCACCGTGCGGTGATAGCGCAGCAGCTCCTCGCCGCGCCGAACGCCAAAGTCGTCGTAGCCGCTGAGGTGCGGATTGAAGGTGGAAACTTCCTGTTTGCATTCGGCGATGAGGATTCGGAACATGAGGGGGTATTCTACGGCTCAACCACACCAGCCTTCCGCCAAGTCTCATCAAAATAGCCCGCGCGGACAACTTCTTCGGGGAATACAGGCGATGTTGGCCGCCACTGATCCGCGCCCGGCGGAATCTTCATCACCGCCCAGTCCCCGAGGCGCGGGAACAGCAGGTAATTGAAGGCGGCAAATTCCTTCTCGTGGAAGGTGTGACCGCTGTTGATGACGATGTAGCGATCTTTGGCGAGCGGACTGGCGCAGATGAAAGCAGGGGTGTGATCTTTAGCAGACTGCGTTTGTTCACCCAGACGCACGGCATCGCGTGTCCACGTCACGGGCAGTTTCGGCAGGGCTTTGGCGATCCATGAGTTGCTGCCGGGATCACCGAAGAGAATGAGGTGCTTGTCGCGCACATCGGCCTCGGTGACTTCGGTGTCGTTCTTCACGGGCAGATCGCCGCGCATATAGCGCGACCATTCGTATTCGAAGCGCTTCAGGCTGGCGGCGGCCCAGGCATTTACTTCGGCATTCCATGGCTTCCCGGTTCCGCGCACGCAGAGAAAGGGGGCGGCGAAGGCGTCGTCAATGGGCCCATGGAGGCCGGGACGTTTGCCTTCGAGCGTGATCTGCTTTCGTGGGCCATTGCATTGCCAGGAATCGCCCAACTTGGTGAAAACGAGCGCGTCATCGGCCTTGTGTGGTGGCAAAGCGATCTCGACACCAGTGATGCGCATCTTGGTCACCGGGCGATGGATGGCGAAGCGCGTGATGTTGCTCACCTGGCTGATTTCGATGTCGTCGTTGGTCACGTTGGCGCGAAACTCGGCGCGTTCGTAGTGCTTGCCGAGGCTGAGAAGTTCCAGCCAGTGACAGCGGTTGTATTTCAACGTCCATGTCACGAAGCGCAGTTGCTTCGGGTCGTGATTGAGACCTTTGGCGGCGTATTCACCGATGCGGCGCATTTGTTCGGCGTGAGTCTTGGGGTCAATGACATGTCCCGTGCCCGGCGAGATGAGATTGGTGAACGGAATGTCTTCTTTGGCGAACGCCTCGCCCATGATGACGTGCGCCTGGAAGAAGGTGTCCTTGTCGCCGATGGCCGCGATGGCTGGCACGACTCCGGCGTTTGCGGCGTAGTCGATGGAGTCGAGCATGTGCAGGCCGATCTCCTGATGTGGCGGCAGCGGTCCGACTTTGATGAAGCTCGGGATCGGCGTCTCGGAGAAGCGATGCGTGTCCACATAGCCGCAATACGGCCCGATGGCGACGAAGCGGTCGGGATGCTTCAAACCTAGATGCCAAGTGCCTGAGGCTCCCATCGACATGCCGCGCAGCACGATGCGATCGCGGTCGATCTTGTAGTTCCGGCAGACGGCCTCGATGGCCTCGAACACATCCGTCTCGCCCGCCCAGCGGTAGCAGTTCTCCACGCGCCCAAGCGGATGCAGTTCGATAAAATCTGTCTCAGGGCCGGGTTTGTCGGCATCGCCTTCATCGAAGCGTGACATGAACTTCAGCTCGCTCATGCCGACGGGCTTTGAGCTGCCATGCAGCACGACATCGAGCCGCATGGGTTTGGTGCCATCGTAGTTCTTCGGAATGATGACGCCATAGGGCTGTGTGGAACCATCGACGGCCGAGACAAAGCCTCGCACGACTTTGCCTTTCTTCTTGGTCCACGGCGATTGATTCGCCGCCAGAGCCGTAACGCGCTCGCTGCCGCGAGCGAGTGCCTTTTCAATCGTGGCGAAATCTTTGGCGGTGAAAGTGGATTCATAGCGCAGTGCCCATTCGCTGCCTTTGTGAAAAACTTCGGCATCGGCCAGCAGGTCGGCATGAGCTGGTTTGAGCTTCACCAACCGTGCTTTCAGCGTTTTCGCCGACTCGTGCAAGGCGCTCGTGCTGACCGCCTCGCGCAGCATGAACTCCATTGCGGTGCAGGTGTCCTCGTAGTTGGTGGAATGTCCGCCCGCTTCGCGATGAATGCTCAAGACCTTGCGCTTGGCCTGCTGGATCTTCTCCACGAGGCGCAGCACGCTCTGCGGTGGCACCACGTCATCCTTGCCGCCTGTCGTGGCGGCCACGGGCATCACAAAACGGTCCGGCCACAGCTCGGCGCTGCGCTTTTTGTATTCGTCGGGCACTACGTCCTTCGTGCCGCCATACGAGGCGATGATGGCGTCTTGAAACTTCGCATACTCAACCATGTTCGCCGTGCCGTTCAGACTGCACACACCCGCGATCAGTTCAGGATGCAGCGCCGCAAAGATCAGGGCGGACGTGCCGCCCATGGAGCCGCCAGCGATGAAGACGCGGCCCACTTGATGCCGCTGCTTTAGCTCCGCGATGATCTGCACGACATCCGCCTCGGCCTTCGGCCCCATCCACGAGGTCTTGGCGCGGTAATCGGGCGAAACGACGATCAAACCATGCTTCGCCGCCACATCGCGCACGCCTTTGCACTCGCCGCGTGTTTCCTTAATGAACTGCCAGCGGTCGGAGCCGTGGCCGTGGAGGGCGATGACGACATCGCGAACCGCCTTGGAAGCCGCATCACTCGGGACAAGCTCGACATAGCGCTGCTCGGTGCCGTCCAGTGTTGAGTTGAAGGCGATGTCATGAGGATCGGCGGCGACGGAGACGCTGGCGGCAAGGAAGATGGCGAAGATGGTTTTCATATGGTGCGGCGGATGACGAGTCACGGCGACAGCGCGGCTTCAAAGCTGAAGCGGATGAACATGGCGATGGGATCGCCGCGCTGCTCGGCCTCGCGGGCGGCGGCGAGTGCCGTGCGCATCGCGTCGTGGGCAGGCTGAG
>DAORHS010000289.1:0-6059 GCA_035438165.1 Prosthecobacter sp. | reverse complement strand
CGAAGGACTGCGGCAGGCAAAGAGCGGCAAGAAGGCCGAATATGAATTTGAGGAGCCAGAGGAGGCGTTCAAGCATCTGAAAATGCGGGCCGAATAACACGGGAGAATCCGACCATGTTTACCAACATCCTCCACAGGCCAGCCCTGGCCATCGTCATCTCGCTGCTCATCCTGTTCCTGGGCGGGCTTTCCATCGTCACCCTGCCCATCTCCCAATTCCCGGACGTGGCGCCGGTGGTGGTGATGGTCACCCTCGACTACCCTGGCGCGAGCGCCAAAGTGCTCGAAGAATCATGCCTCATCCCGCTGGAGCGTTCGATCAACGGCGTGCCGAACATGAAGTACATGACCTCCGATGCCACGAGCGCGGGTGAGGCGACAATCCAGGTGATCTTCAACATGGGCACCGATCCGAACCAGGCGACGGTGAACGTGATGAACCGCGTGAACCAAGTGATGAGCCGTCTGCCTCCACTCGTGCAGCGCGAGGGTGTCGTCGTGAACAACCTGACGCCGAACATGCTCATGTACGTGAACTTGTACAGCACGGACAAGAACGCGGACATGCAGTTCCTGTTCAACTACGGCTACATCAATCTCATTCCCGAGCTGAGCCGCATCCCTGGCGTTGGTTCCGCCAAGATCCTCGGCACCCGCCAGTATGCGATGCGCATCTGGCTGAAGCCGGATCGCATGCGAGCCTATAGCATCTCCACGGAGAAGGTGATGGAAGCGCTCGCGGAACAGAGCGTCATTGGATCACCAGGACGACTCGGACGTGCGGACAGCAAGACATCTCAGGCGCTGGAGTATGTGCTCACCTACTCAGGCCGGTTCAACGATGTGGAGCAGTATGAGAACGTCATCCTGCGGTCCACGGAGAAGGGTGAACTGCTGCGGCTGAAGGATGTGGCCACCGTGGAACTGGGCAGCGAATTCTACGACCTTTACTCCGATCTCGATGGGAGTCCGTCCGCCGCCATCGTGATCAAGCAGAGCTTCGGCAGCAATGCTCACGACGTGATCAAGGAGATCAAGGCGAAGCTGGCGGAGTTCAAAGTGAAGTCCTTCCCGTCGGGAATGGACTACAAGATCAGCTACGACGTCTCCAACTTTCTTGATGCTTCGATCGAGAAGGTTCTGCACACGCTTGCGGAGGCTTTCATCCTCGTGGCGCTCGTGGTGTTTGTCTTCCTCGGAGACTGGCGCTCCACGCTCATCCCCACACTGGCGGTGCCGGTGTCCCTCGTCGGTGCCTTCTTCCTCATGCAGTGCTTTGGCGTCACGATCAATCTCATCACCCTCTTCGCGCTGGTGCTGGCCATCGGCATCGTGGTGGATAACGCCATCGTCGTGGTGGAGGCTGTGCATGCGAAGATGCACGGGAAAGACCACATGTCGCCCTACGCGGCGACGAAGATGGTGCTCCACGAGATCGCCGGTGTCATCATTGCCATCACTCTCGTGATGACTGCGGTGTTCGTGCCGGTCACGTTCATGCCCGGGCCAGTCGGTGTCTTCTACCGGCAGTTCTCCATCACCATGGCCGTGGCCATCGTGCTCTCCGGCGTCATGGCGCTCACCCTCGCGCCCGTCTTGTGCGCGATGCTCCTGAAGAAGCCCGATCATGGTCAGAGCAAGAAGTGGCGCGGCCCGATTGCCTTGCTGCTCGACCTCTTCAACCGTGTCTTCGAGAGGATCACGGACATGTACGAGGCCTTGCTCAAGAGGATCGTTCATCGCTGGTTCCTGACGATCATCCTTCTAGTGGCCGCCGGCGCAGCGACTTACTTCATCAATAAGGAGCTTCCCGCCGGCTTCATCCCGGCGGAAGACCAAGGCATGATCTACGCCATCCTGCAGACACCCCCAGGCTCGACCTTGGAGCGCACTTATGCCAAGTCCGCTGAGTTGCAGAAGATCGCCAAGAGCATTGAAGGCGTCGAATCCGTCTCAACTTTGGCGGGCTACGAAGTGCTCACCGAAGGTCGTGGCTCCAACGCAGGCACCTGTTTGATCAACCTCAAAAACTGGGATGACCGCAAGCTCACCGCACCGCAGATCATCGCGGAGCTGGAGCATAAGTGCAAAGAGATCGCCGGTGCTCAGCTTGAGTTCTACGGGCCTCCAGCGGTGCCCGGCTATGGTGCGGCGGGTGGCTTTTCCCTGCGCCTTCTGGACAAGACCAACACGGGTGACTACGACCGTCTCCAAGTCGTGAACAACGAGTTCATGGAAGCCCTGCACAAGCGCAAAGAACTGCGCGGACTGTTCACCTTCTTCAGTGCCAACTACCCGCAGCAGGAGATCGTCATCGACAACAAAGTGGCCATGCAAAAAGGCGTCTCCATCGGCAAGGCGATGGACAACCTCGGCATTCTCATCGGCAGCACCTATGAGCAGGGCTTCATCAAGTTCGGCCAGTTCTTCAAGCTCTACGTCCAGGCTGACCCCAAATACCGCCGGATGCCCAAGGATCTCGACGACCTATATGTCGCCAACGAAAAGGGTGAAATGGTTCCCTACTCGGCCTTCATCAAGCTCGTGCCGAAGCAGGGGCTGAACGAGATCACCCGCTACAACGCCTATCCCGCCCCTTCAATTCAAGGTGCACCGGCGGAGGGCTACAGCAGCGGTGACGCCATCAAAGCCATCCAGGAGGTGGCGGCTCAGACTCTGCCACGCGGCTACGACATCGGCTGGGCGGGCCTCTCTTTCGATGAGGTGGGACGTGGCAACGAAGCGATCTACATATTCATCATCGTGCTCGCTTTCGTGTATCTCGTGCTCGTGGGCCAGTATGAGAGCTTCATGCTGCCTCTGGCGGTGATCCTGTCACTGCCCGTCGGCGTCATGGGCTCCTTCGCAATGCTGAAAGACATGGGTCTGGACAATGACATCTACGCGCAGGTCGGCCTCATCATGCTCGTGGGCCTTCTGGGCAAAAACGCCATTCTCATTGTCGAGTTCGCCGCACAGCGGCACCACGAGGGGCTCTCCATATTCGATGCGGCCGTGGAAAGTGCCAAAGTGCGTCTCCGTCCGATTCTGATGACTTCGTTTGCCTTCATCGCTGGCATGGTTCCGCTGCTGCGGGCCACCGGAGCGGGCGCGATTGCAAACAAGACCATCGGCGCTTCTGCCGCAGGCGGCATGTTGCTGGGAACCGTGCTTGGCCTGCTCGTCGTGCCGGGTCTCTACTACATCTTCGGAACCCTCTCCGACCGCGGAAAACTCCTGCCGGATGAGCATGACACACCGCTGAGCGAGCTCGGCGAGTTCGAGTGAAACTTCAACTCCCCCCCAAAAACCCATGAAGAAGCCATTCCTCACCTTCGCGTTTAGTTGCGCCATCATCCTCGTGCAGGGCTGTGTGCCACTGCGCAGAGACGCGCTGCCTTCTAGCGATCCGTCGCTCCCGGCCAAGTATCCCATCTCCGACGGGCACAAAAGCTCCGCGCTCATCGGCTGGCGGCAGTATTTTAAAGACCCCAGTCTCACCTCGCTCATCGGCACCGCGTTGCAAAACAACCAGGAGCTGAACATCCTCATGCAGGAGATCGCCGTGTCGAAGGCGGAGGTGCTCGGTCGCAAAGGCGCGATCTTTCCTTTTGTCAGCCTCGGCGGCAGCGCCGGAGTGGACAAGGTGGGAAAATACACGCGTGAAGGCGCGGTCGAGGAGGGGCTTGAAATCAAGCCAGAGAAACGATTCCCGGATCCTCTGACCAACTTCGGCACCTCGGCTGAGTTCGAATGGGAGGTCGATATCTGGCGCAAACTGCGCAACGAACGCGATGCATCGATCAAGCGCTACCTCGCCACCCAGGAAGGGCGGAACTTCATGGTGACCCATCTCGTCGCCGAGATCGCCGAGTCCTACTACGAGCTGCTGGCTCTCGACACCCAGATGGCCATTTTGAAGCCCATGATCGAGGTGCAGCAGAGCGCGCTTCGAACCGTGAATCTGCAAAAGGATGCCGGCAAGGTCACCGAGCTCGCCGTGAAGCGTTTCGAGGCCGAGGTGCTCAAAAATCAGAGCCATCTCTTCCAGGTGCAGCAGCAGATCACCGTCGCTGAAAACCGGCTGAACTACCTCGCTGGTCGTTATCCTCAGCGCATCAGGCGCAACGCAGCCGGATTTGAGCATCGGATGCTCACCAGCATCCACTCCGGCATGCCCGCCGAGCTGCTGCGCAACCGGCCCGACGTGCGCAAAGCCGAGCTGGAGCTCGCCGCCACCGGCTTGGAGGTGAAGGCTGCTGCCGCGCGTTTTTATCCCTCGCTGAACATCTCCGCCGCGCTCGGTTTGCAGTCATTCACGCTCTCCTCGGCCTTCGAAACACCAGCTTCGCTCATCTACGGCGCGGCGGCGAATGTCGCAGGACCATTGATCAACCGCAGCGCCATCCAGGCTGCCTACCAAGGAGCCAGCGCACGGCAGGTCAGCGCCATCTATGCCTACCAACAAGCTGTGCTGAAGGCCTATGTCGAAGTCGTGAACCAGCTCAGCGAGATCCGGAATCTCAATCAAAGCTATGCGCGCAAGAGCGAGCAGGTGAAGGCGCTCTCCGACTCCATCGCAATTGTCGGCCAGCTCTTCAACAATGCCCGCGCCGACTACACCGAGGTCCTCATGACCCAGCGCGATGCCCTCGAAGCCAGGATGGACCTCGTCGAGCTCAAGCAGAAGCAGATCGCCGCCTTTGTGAAAGCCTACAAAGCCCTCGGCGGTGGCTACAACCAGGACACCTGATCGACAGATTCATGACTGAACGATGCCACAACCTGCATCGCGGGTTGTGGCGTTACGCTTTTATCAAAGCGAACGATGTGTGGAAAAACATGAATTGGAGCGAAGCCAAATCCCGACGCATTTTATCGGCTCATGGACATCCTCACTGCGATTCAATCGAACCTCCTCAGCCCGGCAGTGTTGTTTTTTGTGCTCGGCGTGTTCGCTGCCGTATCGAAGAGCGATTTAAAGTTCCCCGAAGCGCTGTATTCCACGCTCACAATCTACCTGCTTACCGTCATTGGCTTTAAAGGTGGCGTTGCCATCAACGAAGCGGGAATGGGCGCGGTGTGGCTGCCAGCGCTCGCTGCGATGGCGCTGGGGGGCATAATCCCGCTGTGGACATATCCGGTGCTGCGAAAGCTGGGCGGCTTCAGCATCGCGGATGCCGGAGCCATCGCGGCGCACTATGGCAGTGTGAGCGCGGTGACTTTCATCGCGGCGACGAACTTCCTTAAAAGCATCCATGAGCCTTTCGAGAGCTACGCCTCGGCCTTCCTCGCCGTGATGGAATCCCCCGCGATCATTGTCGGCGTCATGCTGGGCAAAGGAGCGTTCGGCGGGAAGTTTTCACTGACAGATCAGGGCGTGCGGCATGCGCTGCGGGATGCGCTGCTCGGCAAAGGCGTGCTGCTGCTCATCGGCGCGATGATCATTGGGGCGCTCTGTGGCAAACGCGGCATGATTTCTGTAGAGGGCTTCTTCGTGACGCCGTTTCAGGGTGTGCTGGCGCTCTTCCTCCTTGAAATGGGCATGGTGGCAGGGCGCCGATTGGGAGATTTGAAGAAGGTCGGTGTCTTCCTGCTGCTCTTCGGCCTCATCGCGCCGGTGGTGCATGGCTCGGCGGGCGTGTTGCTGGGCACCTGGGTGGGTCTGAGCACCGGTGGTGCCATGCTACTGGGCGTGCTGGCCGCGAGCGCGAGCTACATCGCCGCACCCGCCGCAGTGCGGCTTTCCTTGCCGGAAGCCAATCCGACCTACTCACTCACCGCCGCGCTTGCCATCACCTTTCCCTTCAACATCACAGTCGGCGTGCCGTTGTTCTTTGAAATCGCCAATCATCTCCAGCCATGACTCTGCATCCCATGAAACTCGTGACCATCATCTGCGAGGCCATCCTTGAAGAGCGTGTGGTGGAACTCCTGCGTGAATCCGGTGCGCACGGCCACACGGCCTTCAACGTGCGCGGCAGCGGCCATCAGGGCGAACGCAGCGCCGATACCGCCGAGACGGGCAATGTGCAGATCCAGGTCATCGTGAAGCCCGC
>DAORHS010000288.1:0-6077 GCA_035438165.1 Prosthecobacter sp. | reverse complement strand
GGCGGCGCTGGAACGCATTGAGCAGCATCGGAAGGCGGATATGTCGATGATCGTGAAGGGTACGGATGGCAAACCGCTGGCTGGGACGGAGGTGAGGCTCTCTTTGCGCCGCCACGCCTTCGGATTTGGCTCCGCCGTGGTGGCGAAGCGCTTCAGCGGCGAAAATGAGGATGACCGGCGCTACCGCGAGATCGTGGACAAGCTCTTCAGCATCGTGGTGTTCGAGAATGACCTGAAGGATGGCAACTGGCCGCCAGATTTCGATGCCGGGCGCAAAGCGGGCCGTAATGCGGAACTGGACAAAGCCTTCGCGTGGTTGGCAGAGCGACACATCGCGGTGCGCGGACATTACCTCATGCAGGTGGCCACGCCGTTCAACCTGCACGACATCAAGGACAATGCCGAGATCCGCCAGCGCACGCTCGAGAGCGTGAAGGAGCGCATGGCTTTTGTGAAGGATCGCGTCGTCGAGTGGGATGTGATCAATCACCCCATCGCCTGGGGCGGCGCGGACATGCTGAACAAACGCCCTAGTCTGGAAAAACTCGACCGCGAGGTCTTCACGCTGGCGCGGTCGCTCACGAAGCTGCCTTTCTTCGTCAACGAGGACCAGGTCTTCCGCCCCGGACCGCAGTATGACGACACGTTTGCCTACATCGATAAATTGAACGCCGACGGCTTCGCGGTCGCTGGTCTCGGCAATCAGGCGCACTTCCATGAGAGCCACCTGCCTTCGCCGGAGCATCTGCTGGCGGTGACGGATCGCTTTGCGAAGATCGTGCCGCATCAGTCCATCACAGAATACGACATCGTGACCACCGAGGACGAGGAACTGGCGGCGGACTACACGCGCGATGTGCTCATCGCCGTCTTCAGCCATCCGGCTTACACGAGTTTTCTGCTCTGGGGCTTCTGGGAAGGCTCGCACTGGAAGCCGGAGGCGGCGTCCTGGGGCAAAGACTGGAGCATCCGCAAGCGTGGCGAGGTGCTGGAGGAGTGGATCGGCCGGAAGTGGCGCACGGAGGTCACTTTGAAGACGGATGAAGACGGCCTGGCGAAGTGGCGCGGATTTCCCGGCTGGTATGAAGCGCATGCGGCAGGTCAGAAACCGGTCGTTTTAAAACCAATGTGGTGACAATGCCGTGAAACCAGCTTCAACCACTGCGGTTGAAGCCAGGAACACCATGACCACAAAAAGCCATCCCTTTTACATCCCCCAAAGCCGCCGCACTCTCCTGCGCAGCCTGCTGCTGACCACCGGCGGCATCATCACGAGCGACATTTACGCCGAGGCGCTCACCCTCACGCCGCGTGCGACGGAGGGGCCGTACTACCCGGATCATCTGCCACTCGACCAGGACAATGATCTGACACGGATCATCGGCGGCAAAGCTCCGTCGGGCGGCATCGTCACGGAGTTCGGCGGTCGTTTGCTCAATGCGGACGGCAAGCCGCTCTCGAATCACGTCATCGAACTCTGGCAGGCCGACGTGAACGGCTGCTACATCCACAGCAATGGCAGGCAACGCGGCAAGGAGCGTGATCCGAACTTCCAGGGCTTCGGCAAAATCGAGACGAATGCGAAGGGCGAGTATCGCTTCCGCACGATCAAGCCGGGTCTCTACACGGGCCGCACGCGGCATTATCACTTCGCCGTGGTGCAAAGCGGCAAGCGCATGCTCACCACGCAGCTCTATTTTGCCGGTGAGCCGCAAAATGAGCGAGACGGCATCCTGCGCGGCATTCGCGATGAAGCGCAGCGGCTTTCCGTGATTCGTGAGTTCAACCCGATGAGCACGGGCAGCCAGGACTTGCTCGCGACGTGGGATATCGTCATCGGCATGACGCCGGAAGATCCTGAGCAGCGTCGAAAAGGCCCGCCGCCAGGACCACGGCCAAGATAACGGCTGCTTGCGGTTACTTCTTCGGCTGCCTCTGACGCACGCACTCAAACAGGCACACACCGGTGGCGACGGAGACGTTGAGGCACTCGACTTTGCCAGCCATGGGGATCTTGACGAGGAAGTCGCAGTGCTCGCCGGTGAGGCGGCGCATGCCGGGGCCTTCCGCGCCCATGACGATGCCGATGCCGCCTTTGAGGTCGATGTCGTAGAGGCTCTGCGTGGCCTCATCCGCCGTGCCGACGAGCCAGATGCCGAGTTCCTTGAGCTTGTCCATGGCACGCACGAGATTGGTCACGCGGATGAGCGGAATGTTCTCCGCGCCGCCGCAGGCCACGCGCACCACGGTTTCACTGATCGGTGCCGATTTGTCCTTCGGCATGATGACAGCACAGACACCGGCCGCGTCGGCGGTGCGCAGGCAGGCACCGAGATTATGCGGGTCCTGCACGCAGTCGAGGATGAGCACCAGTGGGCTTTCCTTGCCTTCGAGCAACATGGCGATGTCCCCCTCCTCATAGATGCGCACCTTGTTGTCGGAGCTGGAGTGGCGGTTCTGACGGGCGATGGTTTGTTGGGGACGCATGAGATTCAGTGGATAGTGGGCCGTGAATGGGATTTGGCAAAATGATAGAAGCGTGGGCTTGAAGGCTGTGTGAAGTGACGGGAGGAGTTTGAGATGAAGACATCTCTCAAGCGCTGGTGGCTGCGAATTGCTGTTTTGGCGGCGGCGGCTCTCGCATTCGTGTTTGGGTGCGAGTGGTGGGTGGCGAGAGCGGCGAAAGGAAGCTGTTTCGATGACACGAAAGCGGTGCCAGAGGCTCCGGCGGCGGTGGTTTTGGGCACTTCGCCGCGATTGGCGGACGGCAGGGCCAATTTGTTCTTCCTGCCGCGCATGGAAGCGGCTGCCGCCTTGTTCAAGGCGGGCAATGTGAAAGCGTTGATCGTCAGCGGGGACAATGGCACGCGGGGTTACGATGAACCGACGGAGATGAAGCGCGTGCTGGTGCAGATGGGCGTGCCGGAAGCGCGGATTGTGTGTGATTACGCAGGTTTCCGCACTCTGGACTCGGTGGTGCGGGCCAAGGAGGTTTTCGGCCAGTCGAGGATCTTCGTCGTATCACAGCGATTTCACAATGCGCGGGCGATTTACCTCGCCAGGGCGTTCGGAATCGAGGCACACGGTTTTAACGCAGCGGACGTGCCGGTGACAGTTTCGATCAAGACCTTTCTGCGCGAGAAACTGGCCTGTGTGAAGGCGGTGCTGGATGTGAACGTGCTCGGCACACGGCCGAAGTTTCTCGGCGAGAGGGTCGCGGTGCCGGTAGAGTGACCTACAGCCAAACTGTCAGCGCACGACGCAGATCAGGGCTGGGGGTGACACGCAGTTCCTCGCCCACTTCCAAACGAGCCTTGTGGCCGTTCTGGGAGATTTCGAGGAAGACGGGCAGCGTTCCTGGAAACTGCGTGAGCACCTCGTGGATGCGTTCGAGGTCGGTTTCGTCGTGCTGGCGGGTGTTGAGCTTCAGGACGATGGGTTTGGGCGGCGGGGGCGGCTTGGGAGCATCCGGCGGCGGATCACCGGCGTTGCGCGGTTTGGCGGCTTTCGGTTTGAGCGGCTTGGCGTCGTTGCAGGTGCAGCGGTTGCCGTCGGTCTTTTGATCTTTGCTGACACGCACGCGGAAGGCCATGACCGCACCGTCGGCGAGTACGTCCTTGAGCTTCTCGTAGTCGTCGCTCCAGCACATCATCTCCTGCACGCCGGTGAAGTCTTCCACCTTGAAGGTGGCGAAGGGGCGGTTGTCCTTCTTCGAGTAGCGCACCTCAAGCTGGCTCAAAATGCCGGCAATGGTGTGGGTGCTGGCCTTCTCCTTGGTGTCGATCTCCTCGATGGCGGCGATCTTGATGAGCTTCACCGAGTCGAAATGGCCGCGGTAGCTGTCGAGCGGATGGCCGCTGACGTAGAAGCCGAGCAGTTCCTTTTCGAAGGCGAGCACTTCGTCGGTCGTCCAGACGATGGAGGGTTCTGCAGGCTCGTTCTTCTTCGACTTGGGCTTCGCGAGTTCGAAATCGTCGAACAGGCCGCCCTGGCCGGATTTCTTGTCCTTCTGCATCGATGCAGCGGAGGCAAGCACCTGTTCGAGCTTGGCAAACATGACGGCGCGCAGCTCACCGGTGTAATCGAAGGCTCCCGATTTCACGAGCGCCTCCATGAGCTTCTTGTTCACGGCACGGTTGTCGAGGCGCGCGGCGAAGTCTTCGAGGCTGGTGAAGGGACCGTTCTTCTCACGTTCGGCAATGGCGGCCTCCATGGCGCCTTCGCCGACGTTTTTGATAGCCGATAGCCCATAGCGGATGGCATTGGGCAGCTCGTCATTCGTCATTCGGGCTTCGTCATTGGCAGCCGCAGCCTCTTTGCTGAATTCGGGTGCAAATTTCAAAGCAGACCGGTTGATGTCCGGCGGCAACACCCGGATGCCCATCTCGAAGCACTCGCTGACGAAGTTGGCGATCTTGTCGGGATTGCTGATTTCGTAGCTGAGCACCGCCGCCATGAATTCGACGGGGTAGTTCGCCTTCAGGTAGGCCGTGCGATACGTGACGATCCCGTAGGCGGCGGAATGCGACTTGTTGAAGCCGTATTGCGCGAATTTTTCGAGCAAGTCGAAGACGGCATTCGCCTGCTTGTCGGAGATGTTGTTCGTCTTGAGGCAGCCTTCGACGAAAATGAGGCGCTGGCGGGCCATCTCGGCGGCGTCTTTCTTCCCCATCGCACGGCGGAGCAAGTCGGCCTGTCCGAGCGAGAAGCCGGCGAGCACGTTGGCGGCCTGCATGACCTGTTCCTGGTAAACCAGGATGCCGTAGGTCTCCTTCGCGATCTTTTCGAGCAACGGATGCGGATACTCGACCTTCTCCTCGCCCTTTTTACGTTTGATGTAGTCCGGAATGAACTGCATCGGGCCCGGACGATACAGCGCAAGAATAGCGATAATTTCCTCGATGGCGTCGGGGCCGAGCTGTTTGCAGGTGTTGACCATCCCGCCAGATTCCATCTGGAAGACGGCGACCGTTTCGCCGCGTTTGATGAGATCGAAGGTCTTCGTGTCGTCGAGGGGGGCGTCGGCCACTTTGAAGCCTGGCACACGTTTGTTGATCCAATACTCGGCTTCGTGGATCACCGTCAGCGTTTTGAGGCCGAGGAAGTCCATCTTCAGCATGCCGAGCTCGGTGAGCGGCTTCATCGCGTACTGCGAGAGGATGGCGTCTTCCTTGTCCCGCGTGAGGGCGATGAAGTTGTCCAGCCGACGATCCCCGATGACGACGCCGGCGGCATGGACGCCGACGCCACGCGTGAGGCCTTCGAGGAAGGTGGCGTGCCGCCAGAGTTCCTGCGCGTTGGTGTCGGACTCGAGTTTCGCGGCGAGATCGGGATTTTTCTTCACCGACTCCTCCAGATCGATGTTGAGCTCGTTCGGAATCATCTTCGACAGCGCGTCGCTGTCGCCGTAGCTCCAGCCGAGCACGCGCCCCACGTCGCGGATGACAGATTTGGCACCCATGGTGCCGAAGGTGATGATGTGGCAGACGCTGAGGTCGCCGTATTTCTCGCGGACGTACTGGATGACCTCCGGGCGACGTGTCTGGCAGAAGTCGATGTCGATGTCGGGAGGGCTGACGCGCTCAGGATTCAGGAAGCGCTCGAACACGAGCTCAAAACGCAGCGGGTCGATGTCCGTGATGCCGAGGCAGAAGGCGACGAGCGATCCTGCAGCAGAACCACGCCCCGGACCGACGGGAATGTCATGCTCACGCGCCCAGTTGATGAAGTCCCAGACGATGAGGAAATAACTGGTGAAGTTTTTCTCCTTCAGCAACGCCAGTTCGACCTCCATGCGCTCGTGGAGCGTTTCGTCGTTGAGCGCACGGTCCCGCCCGTAGCGACGTTCCAGGCCTTCCTGGGTGAGTTTGCGGAGATACTCGTTCCGATCTCCGCCGTCGGGCATCGGGTACTGCGGGTAGCGGTCGATGGAGGTCGAATCGAGGTGGATTTTGACATCGCAGCGCTCGGCGATCCCGAGCGTGGCATCACAGCCTTCCGGCCCTCCGGCATACAACGCGAGCATCTCCTCGGCGCTCTTGCACTAGACCTCCGGGGAGTCGGCAATGAGGCGCTGG
>DAORHS010000287.1:0-6081 GCA_035438165.1 Prosthecobacter sp. | reverse complement strand
AACATGTTCCCATTTAGCACTGTTAAATTGATGTGCCAAGGCCAACGGCCTAACGTCAGGCAGCGTCATGATGCCACTCGGTCTCTTGTTTGAGCAGCGCGGCGGCCACCTGATCCGGCGTTAGCACGGCGGCACGGCGGCATTGGACGAGCGGCAGCTTCACACGGCTGGGCCTGGTGCTGTTCTTCGCCGGGCGGTCACGCAGCCCTTTGCGCAACAATTCAGCGATGGTGTCCTTGAGCTTGCCACCTTCATGGACGGTGCGCAGCTTGATCTCGCGCACGAGATCACCTGGCAGATCGAGGGTCGTTTTCATGAAGCCAGTTTGCTGGTTTCCCAGCTTTCTGTCAATTCACACCTTCACCGCCCAGCGTAGCTTCGCTGGTGCCGCACGTGGATTGTCGCGTGTTTCTTGAGGCGAAGGCCGGATCACCTCGTCGTTCGTCGCGCTGAAGATTCCACCGCGCAGTCCACCGCGAAAAAGATGCTTCACACGGCGGTCCTCGCCGGAGTGAAAGGTCAGGATGGCGACGCGGGCGCCGGGGCGGAGGCAGTTCGTGAGTTGATGCAGGAAGGTGTCGAGCGCGGTGAATTCCTCGTTCACGGCGATGCGCAGGGCCTGGAAGACGCGGCGCACGGTGGACTCGCGTTCTTCTTCCTCCATGCGATGCGGCAGGGTGTGGCGCACGGTTTCAGCCAGCGAGCGGGTGGTGGCGTGATCGGTTCCGGCGAGCGCGTCTGCCAGCAAAGCGGCGTGTCGTTCGTCGGCGTTTTCTTCGAGAATCGTTTTCAGCTTCGCGGCGGAGAGCTTTTGCAGCAGGTCGCGGGCGGAAACGCCGCGCCGCGGATTCATGCGCATGTCGAGCGGGCCGTCGTGCTTGAAGCTGAAACCGCGGGCGGGATTGTCGAACTGCATGGAGGAGCAGCCGAGATCGGCCAGCAGCACGTCCACGCCATCGCTCCAGCCGAGTTCGGCGAGCGCACGAGGCAAACCGGCGAAGTTCATGCGCTTCACGACGAGCGCTGACTCCTCGCAGCCTCCCGCTCGCAGCCGCGCCTCGGTGCGCACGATTTCGATGGGGTCTTGATCGAGCGCGAGCAGCGTTCCGCCGGGCTGCACGGCCTTCAGCAAGGCGCTGGCGTGGCCGCCGGTGATGGCGTCAACACCATTGCCCCCGGTTTCTCGCCGGGCGTGCTCACCGTGAATGGCAATGTGACCCTGAGCAGCAGCAGCATCCTGGCGATGGAGATCGGCGGCCTGGGGCAGGGCACGGACTACGATTTCCTCGACGTGAACGGCGTACTCACGTTGGCTGGCATTCTGGATTTAGACATGCTCAACGGTTTCGAGAATCTTGTGACGTCGAGTGATGTGTTCACGCTTGCGACGGCGAACGCACCCATCCTGGGGGCGTTCAGCAACGTGGCCAGCGGCAGCCGGGTGTGGACCAACACGCACATCAGCTTCGATGTGTGGTATGGAGCGGGCAGCATCTTTGATCCCAACTCTCTGGTGATCACGGGCGCTCCGGAGCCGTCGCGCACGGTATTGCTCATGGCAGGCCTGCTGGGCGCCTTGATGCGGAGGCGGAGAGGCGCGACCAGGCTTGAATTGCGGTCTGTCTGACGCCACAGGGCAGGATGCCCCCCCTCAAAGCCTTCATCTTCGACCTCGACGGAACTTTGATCGATTCGCTCGCGGACATCGCGGAGTCGATCAACCGGATGCTGGATGCACGGGGTTATCCGCGCTGTGACCAGGAGGTGTTCAAGCAGATGGTGGGGGACGGGATGGAGAAACTCGTCGAGCGCGCGCTGCCGGAAGGCGTGCGCAGCGACGAGCTGATCAAGATCTGCGTCGAGGAGTATCGGGCGCACTATGACGTGCTGTGGAATGCGCAGACGCGGCCGTATGCGGGCATCGTGGAGATGCTGGCGGAGTTGAAGGCGCGTGGCATGAAGCTCGGAGTGATTTCGAACAAGGCGCATCGCTTCACGGTGCCGATGACGGAGCATTTCTTCGGCAAAGAGGTGTTTGACCACATCCTCGGCCAGCGGGACGAGGTGCCGCGCAAACCAGCGCCGGAGGGTGCACATGAGATGGCGGCGCTGCTGGACCTGCCGACGAACGAGATGGCCTACGTGGGCGATTCGGGCATCGACATGCAGTTTGCGAAGAACAGCGGCATGCGGGCGGTCGGTGTGCGCTGGGGATTCCGCAGCGAGGCGGAGCTGGTCGAGTGCGGCGCCGATATGCTCATTTCCTCGGCGGCGGAATTGTTCAATTTATGCTGAAAAGATAGTCCCACGCGCGACTTGAGCGGTGTAAACACTCCCCTTAGAATCGGCCCGCTGTGAAATCGAAACCCTCTCTTGTCCTGATACGTGCGGCCTTTGTCGTCGGCACGATGTTGCTGGCATCCTCATGCCAGTTGTTCCGCAAAAAGCCCAAGCCGCCGCCGGAGCCGGTGAAGGAGGAATGGAAATACCCCGGTGAATGGACCGGTGGGGACAAACCCATCACCAGCATCGTGATCAACGTGGATGTGCAGCGGGCCACGCTCTACCACGACGATGACGTCGTCGGCTGGACCTATCTGGCCAGCGGCATCCCCAGTTTCCCGACGCCCACGGGAGAGTTCAAGATCCTGGAGAAGGTGAAGGACAAGGTCTCGAATCTTTATGGCAAGGGCTATGACGCGAACGGCAAGCTGGTGAACTCGGATTTCAAGCAGGGGCGCGATCTGCTTCCGCCGCGCGGACGTTTTCAGGCGGCGAAGATGACCTACTTCATGCGCCTCACGGGTGATGGTGTTGGCATGCACATCGGCCCGATTCCGCGGCCCGGACGCCGCGCCTCGCATGGCTGCATTCGTCTGCCGTCCAAGATGGCGCCGATTCTCTTCACTCATGCGTCCATCGGCACACCGGTGACGATCACCGGCAGCGGGCCGGACTACCAGTCCTACCTCAAGCAGTCCAACGAGAAAGCCCGGGCGAATGCCGCGAAGCTGGCTTCCGCCAAGAAAAAGGCCGAGGAAGCAGCGGCCCAGGCTACGGCGGCGACCACGCTGGCCCCGGACGATCCCAACGGTCCGAAGGGCGGTGCTGCGGCTCCGACAGGAACGACGACGCCTGCTCCAGTGACGCCTCCCCTGGGAGCACCCGCAGCCTCCCCAGCAACACCGCCTGAAGAAGTGAAGCCGGCAGAGCCTGCCACACCGGCTCCGACCCCGGCCCCAGCGCCGACACCTCAGTGATTCGAAGCGGATTCTCACGGGGCGGGCAGCGATGCCCGCCCTTTTTTGTGGTGGCATTGGCTGATGGGGACATCGTGGCGATGCTCTCGAAAACGGCTTCATCTCAAAGCTCGACCGGCCAAAGGTGGTGGGTGATCGGTGTCTGTTCGTGCTGCCCCAAGGAAAGCGACGAGGCTGCGGAGTCGATGAGGACCAGGCACGCCTCTTGGCGAGGGAGAGTGAAGCGGCGGCAATAAAAACGGCAGGCGACCGGTGAGATCGCCTGCCGTGGATGAGTCAAGGTCAGCGTTACACCTTGCTGCCCGCAGCCGCGGCCGCAGCGATGGACTGCTGGGCCTTCATCTGCTCGATCTGCGCGTCGAGCACCTGCCGCTTGAGGCTGGTGCCGGTTCTCTTCGCGTACCACAGCACGAGCGGCGAGGCGATGAAGATGGAGGAGTAGGTGCCGAGCAGCACACCGATGGTGATCGGCATGGCGAACTCGAGCATGGCCGGATTGCCGAGGAAGAGCAGCACGATCATCGGAGCGAGAGCGGTGGGGCCGGTGAGGAGCGTGCGGGAGAGCGTCTTGCAGATGGCCTCGTTCATCATCTCGCGCATGCTGCCGCCGGTGCCGCGCTGGATGGTTTCTCGGATGCGGTCAAAGACGACGATGGTGTCGTTGATCGAGTAACCGGCGATGGTGAGCAGAGCGCCGACGTGGATGACGCTGAGTTCCTGGCCGAACAGCACGCACAGGCCGGGCACCATGAGCACGTCATGGAAGAGGGCCACGATGGCGCCGAGGGCAAAGGCGAATTCGAAGCGCATCATCAGGTAGCCAAAAATCGCGACCAATGCGATGCCCATGGCCCACAACGATGTCTTGGCCAGCTCATCGCCGATGACAGAACCCACGGTGGCGATGCTGGTGCCTGCGAGGGTCTCATTGTTCCATTTGCCGTTGATGGCGGACTGGATGACCGACCCGCTCAGCTCCTCGCAGCGGATACTGACGTTCAGGATGCCGGTGGTGGGGTCGTTTTTACGCTGGATGTAGGTGGTGCCGAGGTCCTTGCCCCCGGGCTGCTTGAGCGTCTTGAACAGGGCTTCGAACTCTGTGTCCGGAATGTTCTTGCCCTCCTTGAGCGCCACGTCCACGCGACCGCCGCCGCGGAAGTCGATGCCAAAGCTCTGGCCGCCCTTGTAGGCGATGGTGCCGAAAGAGACCGCCGTGATGACAAGCGATGCGATGATGAACTTCGGAGCGGAGGAAAGAATGTCGAAGACCTTGTCCGGGATGATGCGCGTGGTGTGAATGTGAGTCAGGAGATTCTTGTCCACCACCCACATGAAAATCACGCGGGTGACGATCAGCGCGCCGATCATCGACGAAAGAATACCAATCATCAGGGTGACGGCGAAGCCTTTGACCAGGCCGCCGGCGATGACGAAGAGAATCACCGCTGAGATGAGCGTGGTGATGTTTGAGTCGGCGATGGCGGAGAAGGCCTTCTCATACGCGGCCTCCAGCGCTCCGACGAGCGTCTTGCCCGCCTCCATTTCCTCGCGCAATCGTTCATAAATCAGCACGTTCGCATCCACGGCCATGCCGATGGTCAGCACAACACCGGCGATGCCCGGCATGGTGAGCGTGAAGCCAAACAAGGCCATGGAGCCGAAGAGAATGGAGATGTTGATGATCAGGCCGACGATCGCCACGATGCCGGCGAGACGGTAGATGAACAGCATGAACAGCGTGGTGATGCCGAGCGCGGCGATGCCGATCCACTTGCCCTGTTCGATCGAAGACTGGCCGTAGGCCGAGGAGACCGAGCTTTCGGAGAGAATCTTCATCGGATTTTTCAGCGGGTTGCTCAGCAGGGTGGCCAGGGTCTCGGCCTCCTGCTCGCTGAAGCCCCTGCCGCCGCCGCCGGAGATTTCCGCCCGTCCGCCATACTGCTTGGCCTGAAGTCTGGGGGCGGAGTGAATCTGATCGTCCACGATGATGGCCATTTCCTTCTGGTAATGCACGGCGGCCAGTTCGTCGAAGAGCTTGGCACCCTCGCTGTTGAACTCGAGCGCCACCTTGTTGCCTTCAGCATCGACGGTGCGGAAGGCTTTGGAGACGTACTTGCCCTCGATGTCGGCCGTGTCGCGGACGAGTTCGGACTTGGAGATGACGGTGCCGTCCTTGGCCGTGACCGGAGTGCGGTAGGGCATTTCGATCCAGCCGGGCTCCTTGATGCCGCCGCGCGCCTTGATCTGCTCCAGCTTGGCCTGGCTGTCGGGATGCACCCGGCGGAACTCGAGATGCGCGACGGTTTGAATGACCTTGCGCACATCGGCGATTTCCTCGTCGGTGATGCCGGGCATCTGGATCACCACGCGGTCGCTGCCTTCCGGTTGAAGGGTGAGATCTTTTTCGCCGCCGGGGCTCAGGCGCTTTTGCAGAATGTCGATGGCCTGTTGTACATCCGAGCTGGTGACCGCCTTCTTGGTGCCGTCCTCATTGTCGCTGGGCTGAAGCTGCACGATGAACTCGCTGCCGCCTCGAAGGTCGATGCCCAGCTGGAGGCCCATCGTTTTCGCCGTGTAGATGGCGGAGAAGGCGGTCAGCGCGACGAGGAGCGTGCCCACCCAGCGCTTGGTCTTGTGCACGGCGGTGCCGATGTAAACCAGGAGCATCATCAGGATGGATGCTCCGACAAAGAAGGTGACGAACGGATTCATGGACAGGTTGGCTGGAGGTTGGGGCTAAAAAATGACGAATGATGAATTCAGAATGACTAGTGGCCGGGAACGAAGGGCGAAGTGTGAATCATGAAATGATATTCGCCAT
>DAORHS010000286.1:0-6085 GCA_035438165.1 Prosthecobacter sp. | reverse complement strand
CTCGTTGGAGGTGAGCTTGACCTTCTTGTCCGGGTATTTCGCCGGCAGGTCGTCGTAGAGTGCGAGATCGGCGGGCAGTCCGCTGTAGGGCTCATGCGGCGAGCCGAACCACACGACGGTGAAGAACGGTTTCGCCTCCTTTTTGGCCCTGCCGATGAACTGGATCGTTTCGTCGATCAGGATCTCGGAGCTTTCGCCCTTGAAGACCTGCGGCGGACCGCCATTGCGCGAAAAGGACGGATTGAGCTCGAAAAAGTTGTCATGTGAGAGCCACTCGTGGAAGCCCATCTTCCCCGGATTCACCGGCGACTCGGCTTTCACCGCGCCGAGGTGCCATTTGCCCAGATGCGCGCATTGATAACCGGCCTTCGTCATGATGTGCCCGCAGGTGATCTCCTCCGGACGGAAGGACCAGCCGGGCGCGAAAGTGCCCATGCGGTTCGGATGACGGCCGGTCATGAAACTCGCGCGTGTGGGCGAGCAGCTCGGATGACCGGCGTAGAAGTTTTCCAGCTTCAGCCCGGTCGCGGCCATCTCGTCGAGCACCGGCGTTTTGACATGCGGATGGCCGTTGTAGCCGGTCTCCTCCCAGCCGTGGTCGTCACCCATGAGGAGGATGACGTTTGGCTGCGTTGCAGCCAATGACGAATGTAGAATGACGAATGAAGAAAGGAGAGTGAGCAGTGATTTCATGAGTGTTGCGGGGTGTTAACGGCCATCGCCGGTGTAAATGATCTTGCCTTCCTTCGGCGCGCCGGGCCAGGGGTAGGTGCCGGGTGGATAGCTCTTCGGCTGCGTGGCGCGGATGGAATCGACGTGCGCTTTGATTTCGGCGGGCACGTCCTTGTTTTCGTCGCGGCCATAGACGTAGGGCAGGGCGGGATCCATCAGGATGGGCAGATCGCCGAGCGGCGGACGTTCGGCGGCGAACTGCTTCAGCCGTGCCTGTATTTCCGCGACCACCTTGGGATGCTGCGCGGCGATGTCGGTCTTTTCATAAGGATCACTGGCGAGGTTGAAGAGTTCTTTGCCGACGAGTTTGAAGTCGCCTTTGCGCAGGGTTGGCAAACGCACGCTGCCGGCGACCTCGATGACGATCTCCTCACGCGGGCTCGGCTTGCCGTCGAGCATCACGGCGCTCATGTCCATGCCGTCGAGCGGTAGCTTTTGCTTCAGGGAGCCGCCGGCGATCGTGACGAAAGTGGGGAAAAGATCGGTCACATTGATCATGGCGTCGTTCGTGGCGCCGGGTTTGATTTTGCCAAGCCACCGGGCGATGAATGGCACGCGGATGCCGCCTTCAAACGTCGTGTTCTTCGTGCCGCGCCACGGTTTGTTCACCTCCTCGGTCAGGCCGCCGTTGTCGTTGGTGAAGATGACGAGCGTGTTGTCCGCGAATCCATTCTTGTCGATCGCTTCGAGGATGCGCCCGACTCCTTCATCGAGGCATTTGATGGCGGCGGCGCGTTTTTCCAGCTCCGGCACGTGGCGCGGGATCTCCTCCAGCGGACCGTGGATGGCGTTGAAGGCGATGTAGTGGAAGAAGGGCTTGTCCTTGGACTCCAATCCGATCAGGCGCACCGCTTCGTCGGTGATGAGATCGGTCGAGTAACCCTTCTCCAGCACCGGCTTCTGATCGCGATGCCAGTCATACACGCCGAAGATCGCAGGCGCGTTGTGCGGGATGGTCTTGTTGTTGTAGTCGATGCCCCAGGCGTAGTGGCCGTATTGATGATCGAATCCCTGGCCCATCGGGAGCTGCTCGGGGAGCCATTCGCCGAGATGCCACTTTCCCACCAGCGCGGTGGAGTAGCCCGCTTCTTTGAGCGCCTCGGCGACAGTGCGCTCTTCGGTAGGCAGGCCCATCACGCGACGCGTCGGCGTGCCGTCGGGCAGATGCGCCAGCTTCATGCCGAGCAGCGCCAGGTAGTCCGGCTTGCCGAAGTCCTCTGAGCGCCAGTCCATCCATTGCCGGAACGGATAACGTCCGGTCATCAGCGCCGCACGCGTCGTGGCGCAGACGGGTGTCATGTAGAACTGCGTGAAGCGCGTGCCCTGCGTCGCGAACTTGTCGATGTTCGGCGTCAGCCGCGCGTCGACGCCATTGAATCCGGGATCCGCCCAGCCGAGGTCGTCGGCCATGATGAAGACGATGTTGGGCGGCGCTGCGAAAGACGATTGCAGCGCGGCAAACGACAAAATGAGCATGCAGATAGCGAGGGCGAACTTCATGGCGGAAATGTGAAAACGCGGTGGAGGCGCTCTTCTACCGTTTGTTTCAAGGCTGACCATGGATCTGGCACAACTGCGCATGACACCCGGCATTCTTGGCTTGCGTGAAACTTTCCCGTCGCTTCACCTGTTGGTTTGATCCCATGCGTTCTTTAGCACTTCTCTTTCTCGTCCTGGCAGGCTCCTTGTCCGCTCAACAGGCTCCCTACGATGTCTTTCCGCCCGCCGAAGCGCCGTATTACCGCGTCCGCTACGAAGCGTCGAAGGAACCCGGCGAACTGATTTTTCCGGTGAATTACACGGTGTGGATTCCGCCGGGCGTGAAGGCGTTGCGCGGCGTGATCGTGCACCAGCACGGCTGCGGCGAAGGTTCGTGCAAATCCGGCCTCACGGGTGCCTTTGACCTGCATTGGCAGGCATTGGCGAAGAAGCACGACTGTGCGCTGATGGGGCCGTCGTATGAGCAGCCGGATAAAGCCGAGTGCCAGATGTGGTGCGATCCGCGCAACGGCTCTGACGCCGCGTTTCAAAAGGCGCTGGTCGATCTCGGTGCGAAGTCGGGCCATCCCGAGCTCTCGAAAGTGCCGTGGGCACTGTGGGGGCACAGCGGTGGTGGTCACTGGGCGGGCGGCATGGCGCTGTTGCATCCAGATCGTGTGGCGGCGGCGGTTTTGCGCTCGGGAGTTCCGTTGCTGGAAGCGAACCCGGCTCGCGCCACCATCAAGGTTCACACGCTGCCTGACGCGGTGTCCGCCGTGCCGATCATGTGCAATCTCGGCACCAAAGAAGGTGTCACGGTCAAAGAAGGCCGCTTTGCCGGAGCCTGGGCTGCCAATGAGGCGTTTTTCAAAGCCGTGCGTGCCAAGGGCGGGCTCATCGGCGTGTCGGTGGATCCATTCACCTCGCATGAATGCGGCAATCAGCGCTACTTCACCATTCTCTGGCTGGATGCCTGCCTGACCACCCGTCTGCCGGAGAAGAGCGGCG
Source organism: Prosthecobacter sp. (assembly GCA_035438165.1). Taxonomy (GTDB): domain Bacteria; phylum Verrucomicrobiota; class Verrucomicrobiia; order Verrucomicrobiales; family Verrucomicrobiaceae; genus Prosthecobacter. Next base: position 2,866 of record DAORHS010000286.1, on the reverse strand, counting down.
GTGCGCTGAATCCGATGCCTGCGGGCGGCGCCTGGCTTGCACCCATGCTCGGCACCGAAGCCGTTCCAGCGGCGAAGTTTGCCGGGGAGAAGGAGAAGGCGTTCTGGTTGCCGAACGAGTCGGTCGCGAAAGCCTGGATGCAGTATGTCAAAGACACTGAAATTCCCGACACCACACCGCCTCCTGCGCCGACGAGCGTTCAGGTGAAAAGCAACGAACTCACCTGGAGTGCCGAAGCCGACCTCGAGAGCGGCATCGCGCATTTCATCATCGAGCGCGACGGCAAACAGATCGGCACAGTGCCCGAACAGGCGAAGAATCCCTTTGGCCGCCCCATCTTCCAAGGCCTCCAATACAGTGACACCCCCACGAATCCGCTCGTCGAGATGCGTTTCGCCGACAAGGAGGCCGCAGTGGGTGAAAAACACGCGTATCGCGTGATTGCGGTCAATACGGCGGGGCTGAAGTCGAAATAGGAGCGTCCAGCCGGGGTGCAACTCTGGCCTGTTCTGTGCTGTAACAAAGGGTGCCCTTTGACCGTATCTACGCCCCCCCCCAAACAGCCCTCATGAATCGTCGTCACTTTCTTCTCAGTTCCCTCGGCACCACGCTCGCTCTGCCGGGCATGTCTTCGCTCCTGGCCAAAGGCGCCACTGGAGGTGCCGTGCAGGCGGCGAAAGGAGCGGGAATGGGAGCCCGACGCTTCGTGGCGATCGGCAACCTGCTCGGCTACCAGACCAAAAGCCTTTTCCCCACGACCACGGGCCGCAACTACGAGAAAACGGCGCTGCTGGAGCCGGTGTGGGACATCCGTGACAAGATGACGGTCCTCCGCGGTCTCGACCATGGCGTGAAGGGCGGGCACTTCGCGGTACATTCGTTCCTCTCTGGTGTGCTGAATTCCGAGGCGCAAAACCGCCCGGATGGCAATGTGACCGTCGACCAGTATCTCGCGGACGAGGTGGGCTTTGAGACGCGTTTCCCGTCGCTTACCGTCGGTTCGGAAGGTGGCATTCATGGCGGCTGCCAGATCGCCTGGACGAAGTCCGGCGTGCGGGTGCCGCCGGTGACGAATCCGGCGGAGTTGTTCGAGAAACTCTTCGTCACCGACACGCCGGATCGCCGGGCGCGTCGCATGGAAGAAAACAAGGTTCAGGCCTCCATTCTTGATTCCGTGCTCGAGGAGGCGAACCGCCTTTCCAAGAAGGTGAACAAGGAGGACAAGGACAAGCTCGATGAATACCTGACCTCCGTGCGCGATGTGGAGAAGCGCCTCGAACTGCGCCAGCGCTGGACGAACCAGCCGAAGCCGAAAGCGCCCTTCGACAAGCCCGCCAATCGCAATGCCGTCGAAGATCTGCCGCTGCTCTACGAGATGATCGCGCTCGCCTTGCAGACGGACAGTACACGCATTGCCACGCTGGAAATCGGAGGCGACTTCATGCCGCAGCATCTCGGCATCAAGAAGGACTGGCACGGCCTTTCCCACCACGGCAACGACCCCGAGGCCATCGCAAACCTCGTCGCGCTGGAGAAGTATCAGATTGAGCACTTCGGCAAGTTCGTCGCCCGTCTTTCGAAGATGAACGACGGCGACCGCACGCTGCTCGACTCTACCACCGTGCTCTTTGGCAGCGGTATGGGCGATGGCAACTCGCACAAGAACTCCGACCTGCCCATCCTCCTCGCCGGTGGCGGCTACAAGCACGGCGAATTCCGCGAAGTCCCCCGCGAAGGCATCAACAAGGTGCCGCTGTGCAATCTCTTCGTCGATATCGCCCAGAAGATGGGCGTCGAGACCGATTCGTTCGGCAGCAGCACGGGACGCTTTGCTTGAGATGAGAGGATTTTAACCGCTGATTAGACGCTAATAGGACGCTGATAAAAGAAATCAGACTTCAGATCATTAGCGTCATATCAGCGTCTCATTAGCGGTTCAAAAACGACCGCTCACCCGCTTTCGATTTTGAACTCAAAGAACCTCCTTCTCATTTTAGCAGTCTTCGCCGCGTCATTTGCCCATGCCGCTGACGATCCGCCCAAACTCGTGCAGCAGTTTCTCGGCAAATACTGCCTGGAGTGCCATGACGCGGATGTGCAGAAGGGCGACCGTTCGTTTGAGAAGTTTGTACTGCCGTTGCAGTCCGTCCCCGATCTCATCGAGGCGCGCGACATCATCGACCAGCTCACGTTGAAGGAGATGCCGCCGAAGAAGGCCGATCAGCCGAAGGACCACGAGCGTCTCGCGATGATCCGGGCGCTGCGCGATGGCACGGTGGTGGCGTATGGCAAATTCCAGAGCACCGGCAGCCGCACCGTCATGCGCCGCCTTTCCAGCCGCGAGTATGAAAACACGCTCGCCGTGCTGTTTGGCCGCCGCGTGGACACGCTGGGCCTCACGGCGGATTTCCCGAAGGAGAAGACGAGCGAGCACATGGACACCATCGGCAAGTCGCTCGTGACCTCCGGCTTCCTCGTGGATCAATACTTTCAGTCCGCGAACCGCCTCGTCGAGACGCGACTCGGCAAACCGGCGACGGAGCCGAAGGACTGGAAGTTCAACAGCCACTTCCTCCAATACGAAGAACTCAGCGGATCACACAAGTCCGCCTTCAACTACCGCTACCTCAACCTCTACGAACAGCCGAACACCGACACGCGCCAGGGCGGCTACGGTCACATCGAGGACTTCAAGCAGGGCGTGCCTGTCTCCGGCCTCTACGACATCGAGGTCGAGGCCACGGCGCTGCATCGCGACACGCATTACGTTCCCGCCATCTTCGGCATCGACTTCTCCGAGCCCTTCATCCTCGGCGTTGTGCCTGGCGATGTCACCAAGGGCCACATTCATTACCCGCAGGCCATC
>DAORHS010000285.1:0-6086 GCA_035438165.1 Prosthecobacter sp. | reverse complement strand
GATGTTCTCGTTCATCCATTGCAGCACGGCCGCCAGCGTGGTGGATTTGCCCTGGCCGGTGGAGCCGGTGACGAGAATCATGCCGTTTTGCTTTTGAGCCCAGCGCTGCAGCAGCCAGTCCGGTGCGCCCAGGGAGTTCAGCGCCGGAATGTCCGTGCGGATGCGGCGCAGCACGGCGGCCATGCGGCCCAGCACCTTGTGCAGGTTCACGCGGAAGCGCACATGCGAGCGGGAAACAAGACCGGAGTCGCGGTCGGTGTCATGGAGCGTGTCGCCGCCGCAGGCCTGCCACAGGCCGGCCATCTGCGGCAGCAGCAGCGGTTCATCGCCAAAGATCATGAGCTGCTCATTGATCTTCATGCGCGGCACCTCGCCCTCCTGGAGAAAAACGTCGCTCGCCTTGTGGTCTTCAGCGGCTTGCAGGATGTCGTCGAGGGAGATGGCCATGGGAGAAAACGCTAGCGGTGGCTTGCACGCGGCTCAACCCCGCAGTGCGCTTTTCGTTACTCGAAATCTGGCTGCGCCGGTCAAGCAGTCGTCAAGGAGTCAAGGAGTGGTCAAGTGTCGTGCCGTGAACTGCTTGACCACCGCTTGACGATCTTGACCGGCGCAGCCTTGACCTTTCAACCACTCACTCACCCGCCAGAAGCTCGCTGCAATACCACAGCATCCTCGGCAGATGAAACGGCCCCTTCCAAAGATTCCCCTTCAAGGTGACAGACGGCGTGCCATCGCGGTGCAAATAGCCGAACCACTCGCCGTGCTCCGGGTCCGGGAAATGAGCAAAGCTCCAGTCATGCACCTGCTGGTGCCACTGCGCATACTTCTCCTCGCCGGTGACATGCCAGGCCAGCAGCGTGGCGATGATGGCCTCGTTGTGCGGCCACCAGAACTTCATGTCGTGCCAGTATTCGTGAACCGGTTTGTTAAAGACATCGCGGAAGTGGAACAGGCCGCCGTGCTCCGCGTCCCAGCCGCGCCGCCACATGCCGTCGAGGATGTCGAGCCCGAGCCTGATGTAGCTCTTCTCCCCGCGCCAGCGTCCCTCATGCAGGATGAACCACGCGCACTCCAGCGCATGGCCCGGATTCAGCGTGCGGCCGTCGAAGTGGTCGATGATCGACCCGTCGGGCGAAACGATTTCCATCAGCGCCCCGAGGTCGGGTTTGAAAAAGAACTGCTGAATCTCCAGAATGAAGCGGTCCACCCACTCCGAGCAGCTGTGGCCGGAGATCTTCACATCGCCGAGGTTCACGCGCAGTTCCTGCGCGGTCGCGATGCCGATCATCAGCGCGCCGATGCCCATCATCGGCCGCGTGTTCGGCTCGATCTTCGGCTGCATCAGCCCCTGCTCGAAGGAGTGCTTCAAATACGTCGCGAAGTCCTTCTTCGCCCGCTCCGCATAGCTCTCATCTCCCGTCGCCTTCGCATAGGCTGCGTGTGCGATGGCGGCGAAGGCCTCGCTGAACACATAGCGCCGCATCCGCAGCGGTTTGCCCTCGCGTGTCACCGTGAAGAACAGCTTTCCGTCCGTCGCGTAGCCGTGCTTCTCCAGAAACGCCAGGCATGATCCCGCCGCCTCGATCCAGTCGCTGCGTTTCTCCACCGTGTTGTACAGCGTGGACAGCGTCCACGCCGCCCGCCCCTGAAACCAGATGCTCTTGTCCGTGTCCAGAATCGAACCGTCGCGATCCAGCGCCGTGATGATGCCGTCATATTCACGGTCCATCCCATGCCGCATCCAGAACGGCATCACGTCATGCAGCAATGTGTCGCGGTAGAGCGTGCGCAAGGACTCGCGATACCCTGGGTCGGTCAGGTCGGGGTTCATGGCTGAAACCTTGAACCAAGAATGCCCGCGAATCCAATACGGATGGTCGGATTCAGGGATCAGTGTCCCGCGAGTGACTCACAAAAATTCAAAATTAGAGACCCGCTTCCTCGAATTGCTCCGTCTCAAAAGTCACTCGTCCCTTCGTTGAGGTCGATGCCTTGTTAATCTGATGTGTTGTTGAACTCTACGATGTCCATTTTGTATTCCCGCCTAGAAGGAATCGCCTGACGAATCTTTGTTGATCGGATTCCTAATTCCTTAGCGGCGTCACGGACCTGAGAACGAAAGCTAACGGAAGTTTTCCACCCGAGTATTACCCCAGTGATCAGATCCTTCGGAATGTCAAAAAGATGAATTTTTTTCGGGTCTTCTGAGGCGTCACTGGGTGCAAGAATGATGTGACCACCGCCTGAAGTTGGCTTCTTCTTTGGGCTTAGCGACTCATTTCTTCTCACTTCTTCTTCGTAGGCCCAGTCTAAGCTCTTAGTTCTCAGGATTTCGGTGGTCGGATGCTCGTCGTGGAGAGTCATCGAAGGTCGTCTGTCGCTGTAGACAACATCCTCAGTCCCATGCCTGAAATAGTCATGGTGGGAATCAAATTCGAGTACCATCCCCCGATGACAGTCTGCATAATGAGACCACATGAGGATATTTGATGGCGTTTTGCTCAAACAAAGGAATCCAAGAGTGAAGTCTGTAATACTTCGTATTCTTGATTGATACCTCTTTGCAGCGATTGCGCCCTGTTCGTGTGAGAAGTCATTCATTGCGTCCGCAAGAAGCTTCTTTCGAAACTCCTTGAGCCTCAATGGCGTGGCCCCGGGTAGATTTCGTGTGTGACGACGAATTTCTTTTCTCGCATGAACCTCATATTCCTTTTCTGATAGTGGTTGCTCGATAGCGGGAAGGGCCTCAAAGGGGTCGTTGAGTGCTGAGATCTGAGTGTAGCGGATCTTCAGTGTCCTAAGCACATCAATTCGTTCTTCTGTGACGTACTTGAAGTAGGCCATGTTCTATCCTTGGGGCTAGCAGTGAAGAAGGTTAACAGATCGTGAGGTTTGTCAGTCGTTTTATGTCTGGCGATTTTGCTGAAATGTCACGGCTTGACGCATTCCGTCCCACGATGGCCGCCCGGATTCAAAGGTCACGCGTTCCTTGGTCAACGGGTGCATGAAGGCGATGCGCAGGGCGTGCAGGCAGAGCGGCGGATCGTCCACGGCGAGGGTTTGCGTCTCGCCGATCTCGCCATCGGCCAGATAGGCGGCGTCGCCGAGAATGGGGAAGCCCAGGTGCCAGAGATGGATGCGGATTTGATTGGTGCGGCCGGTGATCGGCCTTGCTTCGAGCAACGCGGTGCCGTCGGCATCGCGCTGGAGCACGCGGAACTCGGTGCGGGCCTCCAAACCGGCCTCATCGACGTTTCGTCCGCCGAGTTTGCCCGCCTCGGCGCTGACGGGTGCCTCGCACGTGAACTCATCCTGCGGCGGATGACCCTGCACGCGGGCGAGATAGACTTTTTCAACCTCGCCGCGCTCAAACTGCGGCTGCACGAGGCGGGCGAAGTGCTGCGTCTTGCATAGCACCATGACGCCCGTCGTGTTCGCATCCAGGCGATGCACGCTGCGCGGACGCAGCGGATGCCAGACGAGGTTCAGGATATATTGCAGCGTGTTGCGGTTGAACCGACCGCCCACATGCACGGGCAGTGGCGCGGGCTTGTTCACCACGAGGATCGACTCGTCTTCAAACAGCACGCGGATGTCGGGATTGACGTCCGGCTCGCGCAGGGCGGGCGTGAGGTGCAGGTAGTGCTCGCCCGCGCGCACGACGTGGTCTGCGGAGACGGGATGGCCGTCCTTGTCAGTGATGCGGCCGTTTTGAGCCGTTTGCAGCCACACTTCGCGGCCGATGTGCGGCATGACGTGGTCGAAGGCGTCGATGACCGTTTGGTGATCGCACGCAGCGGGAATGTGCAGCGGGCGTTGATGATCGTACGGCACGCTGCCGGGCAGCGGCGTGGTGGCGGCACGAATGGCCGCATGGCGCTGCTCGATCTGCTCGCGCTGCTGCTGCTCGGTGGTCTTGAAGCAGTAGGGGCAGGACACATGCTCCACATAACGCGGATCGGCCTGCTCCTCGGCGGTGAGCGGCGTCTGGCAGGCGAAACACTGTGACGATGCCGTCTCATGCAGCCCAGGATCGACTCCCACACGCTGATCGAACACAAACAGCTCGCCGTCGTAGTGCGCGCTGCCGCATTCCTCAAAGTACTTCAAGATGCCGCCCTCAAGCTGCCAGACGTGCTCAAAGCCCTCGCGCTCCATGAACGGCGCCGCCTTTTCGCAGCGGATGCCGCCGGTGCAGAAGGACACGATCTCCGCTTTCTTCAATTCGGGCGGCAGGCTGGCCACGGCCTTCGGAAAGTCGCGGAACGAATCAATCCCGGCCACCACCGCGCCTTTGAAGGTGCCGAGCTTCACCTCGTAGTCGTTGCGCGTGTCGTAGAGCACGACGGGCCGGCCTTCATCGAGCCACTGCTTCAGCACCTTCGGCTCCAGCCGCGGCGAGGTGTACTTCGCCGGTTCGATGCCCTCCACGCCAAAGGCGATGATCTCCTTCTTGATGCGCACCAGCATGCGGCGAAACGGCTGCTCCGCGCTCTCGCTGTATTTGGGCTTCAATCCTTCCAGGCCGGGAATGCCGCGCAAATCATCGACCAGCGCGTCCACGTCTTCACGCAGACCGGCGATGAACAGGTTGATGCCTTCCGTGCTCAGCAAAATCGTCCCCTTCAGTCCGCGCTCCTTGCACAGGTCCAGCAACCGCTGGCGCAGCTCTTTCAAACCAGAGAGTGCGGCGAATTGATAGCAGGAGATGTTGGTGATGACGGCGGTGGCTGGCATGGGCGGAGGAAAAAGCACATGAATCCATGCGCTGCGAATGCAATTCGTCACCCTCCTTTGCCGTTCGTCCGTCATGCGCCTCCTTCTCACCGCTTTCTTTATCGTCACTCTCGTCCAAGCCCAGCAGCCTGCCGCGCCCAAGCCGCCGAAGCCGAAGGCCTACACGGATCCGGCGCAGACGGACGCAGATTTCGCGATTCAGGGTGAGTACACCGGCCAGCTCGACGACAAGACTTTCGGCGTGCAGATCTGGGCGCAGGGCGGGGGAAAATTCGAGGCGGTGAGTTTTCCAGGAGGTCTTCCGGGTGCGGGATGGGACGGTGATCGCGAGAAGGTGACGCGGACGGTGGGAGAACGTGCCGAAGGCGGTAAAGCGGCACACTTCACGGCCAAGGACGGCTCCATCGAGGCCGACGCGGATGGTCAGAGCATCCTGGTGAACAACGCCGATGGTGTGCGCGTGATGGAACTCAATCGCAGAGATCGCGCTTCCCCAACGCTCGGCGCTTTGCCACCGGAAAACGCGGTGGTTTTGTTCGACGGCAAAGGGGTGAACCGGTTTCCAAAGTCGCGCGTGGATGAGACGATCGGCGCGCTGATGGAAGGCATCACCAGCGAGGACACGTTTGGCGATTGCAGCCTGCATGTGGAGTTTCTGCTGCCCTACATGCCCGATGCGCGCGGTCAGGGCCGTGGCAACAGCGGCCTCTATCTGCAGGGCCGCTACGAGGTGCAGATGCTCGACAGCTTTGCCCTCGAAGGGAAGGACAACGAATGCGGCGGCCTTTATAAGATCGCGTCGCCGAAGGTGAACATGTGCCTGCCGCCGCTGACCTGGCAGACTTACGACGTCGATTTCACGGAGGCGAAATACGACGCAGAAGGCAGGAAGACCGCGAACGCACGCATCACGGTGAAGCACAACGGTGTGGCCATTCACGAGGACCAGGAACTGCCTGGCACGACGACTTCGGCTCCCAAGAAGGAGGAAAACTCCCCCGGTCCGATCTACCTCCAAAACCACGGCAATCCGGTGCGCTATCGAAACATCTGGGTGGTGCGGAAGTGAGGACAGGCGGCTGAAGCCGTTGGGCGAAACTGTGAACAACCTTCCCGGTTGTGAATACAGGGGTCGCATTTTTTCGCGAATAATTATGGCAATCGGACTGGGAATCCCTTATTTAAGGCCTATTAACTACCCGGTCCCGCCCGCCTCCCGTGCTGGAAACTGTGTTCGCCTGTCATGCCCACTGCGAAAAAAGGCTCTCCAAAGTCAGCCAAGCGTCCTTCACGTAAACGCAAGGGCCAGGACACGCACGTCATCGACTACGAACCGGAATCTCCGGTGA
>DAORHS010000284.1:0-6130 GCA_035438165.1 Prosthecobacter sp. | reverse complement strand
GCGGGCATTCGGAAGCTGCTGGCGTTCGATCTTGCGCGCGGTTTTGCTCACGCGGCCCAGAATGCGATCCACTCAGAGGAAATCGCGTTCAGGGAAATGCGCGGACATGCCGGTGAGGAAGGAGCCGTCGCCGCAGCCGAGGTCGATTTCCAAAGGACGCGAGGGATCGGGGAAGATCTCGGCGTGAGTGAGTTCGCGGAAGTGGTCGGGGGGCGTGAAGAGGGCTGGCACTGCGCATGGAGTGCCGATGAATCCGCGCTCTGCCAAGTGAAGTTTTGCGCAGCAGGAGGCAAATTCGGCTCCTTGAGCGGCACGTCGGGCTGTTTATGATGGGGTAAGTTTTTTCCGACCCACCATGCCGATCTACGAGTTCTACTGCCCCGACAACAACAAGCTCTACTCCTTCCTCGCCCGCACACTGGCGTACCGCGACAAGCTGCCGCTTTGCCCCGATGGCGAGGGTTTGAAAATGGAGCGCCGTGTGTCGCGCTTCGCGGTGATTGGGAAAGCGAAGGAAGAAACGGCGGATGATCCCTTTGCAGGCATCGACGAATCGAAGATGGAAAGCTTCATGGCGGACATGGAGCGCGAGATGGGCGGCATGGACGAGGAGAATCCCGACCCGCGTCAGCTCGGCCACTTCATGCGCAAGATGACGGACATGATGGGCGACAAGACGCCGCCGGAACTGCGCGAGATGGTGCGCCGTCTCGAAGCGGGTGAAGATCCGGAAAAACTGGAAGAGCAGTTTGGCGGGATGGATGAAGGCGAGGCAGGAGACGCGCTGTTTTCCCAGATGCTCAAGCGTGCCAAAGCCGCCCGCAAAGAACCGGTGCGCGATCCGAAGCTCTATGAGATGCGGGATTTCGTGAAGGAGTGAGCAGCGGCAAAGACTGCGGCTACTTGATCTCGAACATCACGTTCACGGGCGTGTCACTGCGGCTGAAATCGCCTCGTTCCCAGCGCATCCGTGTGTTTTCCCATTGCCAGGCGTCGTTTTGTTCGGGCGTGGCCGTGTCTTTCCTATTCGTCGGGATGCGTCCGACAGGCAGTTCGAGATCGAGAAGATGCGGAGGAATCATGACAGCAGCAGTTCGAGTTTGGCCCAGATTTTGCCGTTGCCAAACTTTTCGCACAACGTCCGCAGTCCGTCATGATCCAGCGCCGCCGGGTTCAGCCGCATGAGTGAGATGATGTCCGTGCTGTCCTTGGCGAGCCGTTCGGGATTGTTTTTGATAGCATGCAGCTTGAGTGCCACGATCCCTGCCACGGAAGGCACTCGCAACACCGCTGAACCGATCTTCATCGTCACGCAGTCTTGGTTGAGCGATTCAAAGGTGGACGCGCTCACAAACATCAAATCGACATCTTCCGCTTCCATGGAGGAGTGCTTCCAGCGCGAGAAAATTTCCGTCTCTGCCTCCTTGCGATAGCCGATGGACGTGAGCAGACGCTCCATCACAGGAATGTCTTGAGTGGCGATCAAAAAATCCACGTCCTTGGTGTTGCGCACATAGCCGTGGGCCTCCAGCGACCTGCCGCCGATCAGCAAAAAGCACAATTCACCCCGACGTTGAGAGCGGAACAAGAACTCGGCTAGCGACTGCATGGTGAAGGCTAAACGGAGGTCATGTCACGCTCAAGCCGCTTGTCTGGCGCTTGCTTTACCGCCCCACTGACACGGCTCCCATCGCAGGCACCATGATTTCATCACCAGCCTTGAGGGGCGTGCCCGCGCTGAGGCGGTTCATTTCACGGATGCGGTCCGGTGTGGTGCTGAACTGGGAGGCGATGCTTTCGATGCTGTCTGAAAGGTCCACGCGATAGGCCAGGATGCCGCGGTGGGAGTCCGTCGTGCTCGGGGCTTTGGGGGCTGCCGGTGCCGGAGCGGTGGGAGCCTGGGGTGCCGGAGCCAGACCGGCGGCGGCTGGTGGCGGCGTTGCAGCAGGAACGCCGTAGCCGGGCAGCGGGACGGTGTCGGGCGATTCGGATGATGACGACTGAGGCTTGGAGGCGGCCACGTTGCTGCTGCGGCTTGGGATTTTCAGCCGCTGGCCGACGAAGATTTTATTCGCGTCCTTGATGCCGTTTGCGCTGGCGAGGGCGGCGGTGGTCATCTTGTGCTTGATGGCGATGGCCTTGAGGCTGTCACCTTTCTTGATCGTATAATAGCTGGAGGAACTCACGGGGGCGGAACTGCCGCCGGGTGTGGCCGGCGTGTAGCTCACCTGAGTGGTCGAAGAGCTGAGGCGATGGGGCGAAGGGATGAGCAGGGTCTGGCCGACATGAACCTCCTCTTCCGTCATGCGGTTCAACTGTTGAATCTCGCCCACGCTCACACGATGCGTGGAGGCGATGCGCCAGAGAGTGTCGCCAGGACGGGCGACATAGGTGGTGCGGGCGGCGATGTCGCTGCCACCGTCGTAGCGAACGCTGCTTTTGCCGCCGCGCTTGATGCTGCTGACGTCGCGTTCGAGTTCGCCCAGGCGCAGATTTTGCACCTTGTCACTCTCACGCAGTTTGGACACTTGGCTGCTGAGATCGCCCGTGGGGCCATAGACCTTGGGCGGCGGCGGTCCTGCGGTGGATTTTTTTGAAGAGGGTGTCTTGGAACTGGATTTGCCGCTTGTGGACGGCTTCGTGGCTGGAGCCCTCGTTGAGGTGCCATATCCAGGCGGCGGCGGAGGATACGTGTAGCCGGGAGGCGGCGGATAGGTGGAGGGGTAGCCGGGGTAAGTTGCCGGAGCCTGCACCGCTGCAGCGGACTGGCGCGTGGATTTCGAAGACGTCGGTCTTGAGCTTCCTGCCGCCGGGTAACCGGGCGGAGGCGGTGCCGTGTAGGTGTTTGAAACCTGAGCCGGGAGCGGCGATACCGCAGCGAGCCCCCAGAAAAAGATGAGAGAACTCAGTGCACGGGAGGCAGGGCATGACGTCTTCATATGGCTATTGTAGAAAATTCGATTGTTAATTCAAACAAATATTTTATATAACTGAATATATTTTTGAAATTTCGGCATTTCATCCTCCTGAGCCTGCAAACCTTGGTCGCTTTCTCGGCCCTTGGCGGCAGCGCCTATTCCCTCGTCTGGCTGGAGCGGCAGCAGTCGGATCTGCCGATGCCAAACGAGCTGTTCTGGGACGAAACGGCCCCCTTGGTCGTCGTCGATGCGGGACATGGCGGGCACGATGGGGGAGCCGTGGCGAACGGGGTGATTGAAAAAAATCTCAGTCTCGACATCGCCCGCCGCGTGCAGAAGGAACTCCAGGCGGCCGGCCTGCGGGTGGTCATGACGCGAAGCGGAGACAGCTTCCTCTCGCTTGATGAACGGGCGGCTCTGGCCGGGAAGCATCAGGCGGCGGCCTTCGTGAGCGTTCATCTCAACACCGACGGCGGGAGCGGCGAGGCCGAGGGGATTGAAACCTACTTTGCCGCGTCCACGCCGCTGTCCGCCCGGCAGTTGGTGGTTGCGGGTCCGACTCCCGAACAAAGGGCGGAGGGCAGCGCTGATTTTGCGGAGGCCGTGCAGCGCTCGGTCTGCGCCGTCACCCAGGCCGGAAATCGCGGCACCAAGACGCGGGATTATGCCGTCGTGGCCCGGGCTCCGTGTCCCGCAGTTCTGGTCGAATGCGGCTTCATCACCAGTCTCAGCGAGTCCGCACGCCTGAAGAGGGCCGAGTATCGCGATCAACTTGCCGACGGCATCGCACGCGGCGTGGTGTTGTTTTTACAGACGCAGTCAGCGCCGGCGAAGCTGATGGCGGGCTCGTGAGAATGAAAAACATCCGGGCAAAAGGCCGCTTTCAGGCGTAAATCACTGCCAGATTTTGTCAGCCGCATCCGTCAGCACTCCCTCCACGCTTCGTCGTGCGTTCTACGCGCTGATGCTTCTGGTGCTCGTCTCGGTGGCGGCGTATGCGCTGTTTGCCACCGTGCACTATCGTTGGAACTGGTCCGGTGTGTGGAAGTATCGCCAGCAGTTCGGAATCGGCTGGCTGACCACGCTGGGCATCTCGCTCGCCGCCATGCTCATGAGCGTCCTGTTCGGATTTGTTCTCATGCTGGGCAGACGTGCGCGCTGGGAACCGGTGCGCATGTTCAGCGGTGCGGTTGTCGAGATTGTCCGTGGCTCGCCTCTGCTGGTTCAGTTGCTCGTCGGATACTACATCGTCGCCAACGCCTTGCGCATCGACATGCCGCTGCTGGTGGGCCTGCTGCTCCTGGGCGCGTTTCACGCGGCCTATCTCGCCGAGATTTTTCGCGGCGCGGTGGAAAGCATCGGCGCATCGCAGCTTGAAGCAGCGCGTGCTGTCGGGTTCGACAAACAGCAGACCTATCGCTTCGTCATCATTCCTCAGGCGCTGCGTCGTGCGCTGCCCGGAACCACCGGCCAGTTGGTTTCGTTGCTCAAGGATTCGTCATTGCTCTCGGTCATCGGCATCGAAGAACTTGTGCAGAAGGTCAAGATCATGAACTCGGCCAGCTACACGGCGCTGGAGGGCTACGTGCCGCTCGCACTGGCGTATCTGGTGGTCACGCTGCCGCTCTCGCACCTGGCGCGCCGTCTGGAAGGGAGGTTCGCGTATGAAACTTGAAACGCATGCCGTGACGAAGCGCTACGGAGTTCATGCCGCACTGGATGGCGCCTCCTTTACCACCGGCGACTCAGCGCGTGTCATCGCATTGCTGGGTCCTTCGGGTGGTGGCAAATCCACGTTGTTGCGCGTGCTCGGCAGTCTGCTGGTGCCGGACGAAGGTCATGTCAGCATCGACGCCCGGACGCTGCCGCATGATGAAGGCGGCGCCCTGACGGAGCGGCGTGGGAACGGCTTCGTGTTTCAAGGCTACAACCTCTTTCCTCATCTGACCGCGCTGCAAAACATCACGCTGCCGCTGAGGGAGGTTCACGGCATGTCCGATTCCGAGGCCACGCAGCGCGCCCTCGAACTCCTTCATCGCCTTGGTTTGGAAAGCCACGAACACAAACGTCCGAGTCAGCTTTCAGGCGGCCAGCAGCAGCGTGCGGCGATTGCCCGCGCACTCGCGCCGAAACCGCGGCTGCTCCTGCTCGACGAGCCCACTTCCGCACTTGATCCCGTCATGACCGGCGAAGTGCTCGATGTCATTCGTGAACTCGCCGAAGCTGGTCAGAGCATCATCCTCGCCACGCACGAAATCAGCTTCGCCCGCAAAGTCGCCGACTGGGTGGTCTTTCTCGCGGCGGGCAAGGTTCAGGAGTCCTCATCCGCCGCGCAGTTCTTCACGAAGCCTCAAACTGAACTCGCACAGCAGTATCTCGAAGGCTTGTCGAAGTATCGGTGAGCGCTTCACACTGGAGGATAGGCCTCCGGCCTGTCAACGGATTGAGGCGTCCCGCCTTGATTGGGAAGGGCGGGACGCCTCAAGCCATCGACATCCTGGAAGGCTGTCCTCCGATAACTTTCCGTCATTTGATCGAGGCTGAAGTGTGTCTTCACACGTTCCAGCGATTTCTCACGCATGCATGAGCGCAGGTCGTCATCCTCCAGCACTCGTATCAACGCAGCCGCCATCGCCTCAGCATCGCGAGCCGGTGTTAGAAAGCCTGTCACGCCATCTTCGATCTGCTGCACCGCACCGCCAACGGCGGTTGCGATCACGGGCAGGCTTGACGCCATCGCTTCAAGGGAAGCATTCGGACAGCCCGCGGGTTCGGAGATCATCGCAAACACGCCAAGACTGTCGTGAAAGGCCATGAGATCAGTGGCTTCACCGCACCACTCGACGGGAAGGCCTCTCGTGCTTTCCATCAGCGACTTCGCGTAGTCTTCCTGTCCTGCATCCGGCGCTCCGGCGATGCGCAGACGCGTCTGTGGCCACTTTGCGTTCACGAGTCGAAAGGCGTCGATCAAATCCTCCAGCCGCTTGTGGGGATGAATGCGCGCGGCGGTGCCGATCACCCACTTCGCCGCTTCAGCCTCCGGTTTCGGCTCTCGCGGGCTCACGCCGTTCGGAATCAGGATTGCAGGGCGGTGAAACACTTGTTCGGCGAGTTCGATCTCATGCTCATGTTTCACGATCACACCTGTCAGCCGCTGTCCATAGGATTGAGCGTCCAGACATGGCAAACCGGGCCGTGGATTCGCGAAATAG
>DAORHS010000283.1:0-6133 GCA_035438165.1 Prosthecobacter sp. | reverse complement strand
CACGAAGGGAATGATGAACAGGATGATCCACCACACCGGCTTCCCGGAGATTTTGAGGTACACGATGATGTTGTAAATCGGAACCAGGCAGGCCCAGCCCGGCTCACCCGCCTTGGTGAAGACCTTCCACATGGCGGCAATCATGACGACGACCACCGCGAGGAGGACGATTGTTCCTACCGGACCGAGGTTCCCCTGGGAGGAGTACTCGAAGTTGACACCGCTGGCAGATTCCTGAAGCATCGGTAACAGATGAGTGAGCATAGTGGTAGATGGGTTGAACTTGACTGGATCATCCCGGAAAAACGTTTTCGGGAGTGATTTCAGGAGATGTCAGCAAAAAGCCCGCCATCTGGCAAGCCTCAAACGCAACGGCGCTGAAAAAGTCCCGCGCCAACACCGGCTTGATCTTTGGGCCGGGCGCATTCAGATGCGGCATGGCACGCATTCAGAAGGTCCCCACAGGCGAATTCCACTCCGGCTACGGCTGCATCATCATGTCCGCCGTGATCGGAGTGTTCGGATTCATCCTCTGGTGGGGCTATTACACGCTGGTGACGATGGATGCCGCCATCGCCAAGATCACCCAGTCCGCCCCGGCGAAGCTGCCCGAGGCCGTGGCCGTGCCGGGGCTGGAAGCGCGGCTCACCGAATTCGCCGCAGCCGTCAACGGCGGCAAGGTGGCAACGCTGAAGCTTTCGGCGGCGGACCTCAACGCCCTGCTGCTGCTCGCGCCGGATGGCGGCACCGGCAGCTACAAGGACATGCTGCGCGTGAAGGCGCTCGATCCCACGAAGGCCATCATCATCACCGATGTCAGCCTGCCGATGAACACCGCCAAGTTCTGGGAGGACACCAAGCGCTACCTCGTCGGCGAGATTGATTTCATGCTGGAGATGACCGCCGTGGGACCGGACGCGAAAGTCAGCGCCGTGCGTGTGCCGGGCAAGACCGTGCCAGAGGAAATGGTCAAGGGCATGCAGATGTACGGCTACCTCGGCCCCTATCAGACCCATCCGGTCATTGGCCCGGTGCTGAAGGCCATCAAACAGTTCAAAGTCGAGGCCGACGGCGTCTGGCTGTCCACGGAGGAGAAGAAATGACGCCCCTGCCCTCGCATCCCAATCCCTGGCAGACTGTCTCCACTCGTGAAACCTACGCGAATCCATGGATCCGCGTGCGGGAAGACCAGGTGATCAAGCCCACGGGCGGGCCGGGCATCTATGGCGTGGTGGAGTACAAGAACATCGCCGTCGGCGCGATCCCCGTGGACGACGACGGCTTCACCTGGCTCGTCGGCCAGTGGCGCTACTGCCACGGGTGTTACGAATGGGAGATTCCCGAAGGCGGCTGCCCGGCGGGCGAATCCCCCGTGGAAGCCGCCCGGCGTGAACTGCTGGAGGAAACCGGCATCGTGGCCACGACCATCGAACCCCTGCTCTCCGGCATCCAGCTTTCCAATTCCACCACGAACGAAGTCTGCGATCTTTTCGTCGCCACCGGCCTCTCTCACACCGAAGCGCAGCCGGAGGACACCGAGCAGCTCGAAGTCCTGCGCCTGCCGCTGAGCGAGGCGATCCAGATGGCCCGCGACGGCCGCATTCGTGACAGTGTGAGCGTGCTGGCCTTGCTGGCGTTGGATGCGCGACTGGGCTGAATGCCTCTGCCTGCCGCCAATCTGCGGCCTGCTTATCCCAAGCCTGCGGCATGCAAAACTCTTGTCGGCGCGAACGGGCGGTGACAGAATGAGCCACCTATGACGACCGAACAACAGCAGCAGCTCAAGACGATGGTGGAAAACGCAGGCGACCTGCCTGAGGCGGCGAAAACGAAGCTGCTCGAGCTGCTGGCGCAGGCACCGGTGAACGTGGAAAGCCCCCCCGAGGAGCCGCAGGCCGTCGAGGGGCAGTGGCTTTCCTCCATCCAGGAGCTTGAGGCCGCGCACCCTGAGGCCACGGGATTCATGAACCGCTTGGCTACCACGCTGGCCAACATGGGCATCTGAGCGCCCAGGCCCCCTCTTTGAAAGAACCCTGATTCCGCCTTTGACAGAACTTAGGAGGCGTGTAGTTTCGCGCCCCTTTTCCCCAGGGGAACGTCGCCATGCCAAACACCCAAGTCATTCTCAAAGAACAAATCAAAGGTCTCGGAGCCGAGGCCGATGTCGTCAGCGTGAAACGCGGTTTCGCCCGCAATTTCCTGCTTCCCCAAGGCAAGGCCTACGAAGCCACCAAAGGAAACCTCCGCTACACCGAGCGTCTCAAGGCCGTCCGTGCCGAGCGTGAAGCCAAGGAAGTCGCCGAAGCCGAGAAGCTCGCCTCCAAGCTCAAGAAGGTGAAGCTCAAGCTCACCCTCTCCACCGGTCAGGGGGGCAAGGCCTTCGGATCCATCACCACCATCGACATCGCCAAGGCGCTCGCCGAAGAAGCCAAGGTGGAGATCGATCGTCACATGATCGTGCTCGAGAAGCCGATCAAGAGCACCGGCAACTTCGAAATCGTCGTCAAGCTCGGCCACGAAGTCACCGCCACCATCAAGCTGGCCGTCTCCGCCGCCGGTGAAGACGCCCCGGCCGAAGAAGCCGCTGAATAAGCGTCCTCTCCCACATCCATCCATTCCCACAAAGCCGCGTGATGAACGCGGCTTTGTTGTTTTCAGATGAACCCACCGATGCCGTGAGGCTGTCCGTTGGTGACAAAATGACGGCGGGCATCACGCCGTGCACACCTTCATCTCTCGCTGTTTGAAAAGACTCGAAAGAGCCGCTGCCAAACGGGGTATTGAATTGACAATCGTGTCTCCGTTTTGGAGCATGCACCTCCTCACCATGAAGAAATACAACGTCGGAATCATCGGATACGGCTGGGCAGCCAGCGCTCACATTGACGCCATCAACAAAACCAAGCAGGGCCAGGTCACCGCGATCTATTCCTCCCGCAAGCTCGACGACCTCGAGCTCAGCGCCAAGCATGGCACACCGATCAAGAGCTATCAGAATCTCGATGAGATGCTCGCCAATCCCGACATCCACGTCGTGGACATCTCCAGCTACCCGAGCCAGCACCGCGACCAGGCCATCGCCGCCGCAAACGCGAAGAAGCACATCGTCCTCGAAAAGCCCATGGCCAACTCGCTCCAGGAAGTGCGCGAGATCGCCGCCGCCGCCAAGGCCAACGGCGTGAAGGGCTGCGTCTGCTTTGAGTGCCGCTGGTCGAACCAGTTCCAGGTCACCCGGGCACTCATCGATGAAGGCCTGCTCGGCAGCCTGCATTACGGCGAGATCGACTACTACCACGGCATTGGCCCATGGTACGGCCAGTTCCGCTGGAACACCGGCAAGAAGGACGGCGGCAGCGCCCTGCTCACCGCCGGCTGCCACGCGCTCGACGCCCTGCTCATGATGATGGGCAACGAAGTCGCGACCGTCACCAGCTTCTCCACCAAGTCGAAGAGCGACATCTTCAAGCCCTACGAGTACGACACCACCAGCGTCACCCTCATCCACTTCAAGAACGGCAGCATTGGCAAGTCTGCCGCCGTGGTGGACTGCCTGCAGCCCTACTACTTCCACACCCACCTCTGCGGCAGCCAGGGCAGCCTGCTGGATGACAAGTTTCACTCCATGAAACTGCACACCGACAAGGCCGCGTGGAGCAAGCTCTCCATGAAGATGCTCGACTCCGGCGACGTCAGCGATCACCCCTACGAGTCGCAGTTCCAGGCCTTCTTCGACGCGCTCGATGAGGGCAAGGACATGCCCCTCACCAGCTTCCCCGAAGCCCTCAAGAGCTTCGAAGTCATCTTCGCCTCCGACAAGAGTGCCGAGCTCGGCGGCAAGCCCGTGAAGATCAGCGACCTCGGTTAAGCGCGTCCCGCTCAGGGATCCGCGAGGTAATGCTCCCTCATCGTTCCTCCTGCGTCCGCGTCCTTCCCCCGATAAAGGAAGGGCGCGTCCGTCGCCCGGGCATGTCCGAGCGGATCCACCTTCTGCCAGATTCGGTCGTTCGTCTGGGCGGAGCATCCCGCCAGGACGCAGGCGGCTGCGCAGATGCCCAGCATCACAAACCATGAACAACGGTGCATCACCCGGAGCGGCGGTGAAACTTTGGGCACTGGAGAGTTCATCATAAGCGTGAGGAAAGCGGCGGCGTCTGTTTCGTGGCATCTCTCCGTCAGGCGCTGCGACTCGTCAACCTTCCTCGCCAAATGGACCTCATTCGTCATTCCACATTCGTCAGATGCCGCGCCTGCCGGCTGCCGGCTGTGTTGCGTTTGGGCGCTTCACGCTCCGCCTTCGCGGTGCCGCTGAGCCGCAGGGACTCGCGGCCCGGCACGCGGTTCCAGTCCTCCAGCAGCGTCGTCGCGGCTTCTTCGAGCGACACGCCGCGCCCCTGTGTGAGGTAGTCAAACAGCACCTGCGCCAAAACCGGCAGCGCGATCTGATGCGTGCGGCGCAGCGTCGCATGCAAATGGTCCGCGAAGGCGAGGAACGACTCGAATGGCGACGCCCCCTGCCCCCACAGCAGCGCCAGCGTGCCGCTGAAGTTCCCGCTGTTCGCCACCAGATCCCAGTAGCGCGCGAAGCGCCGCATGCGCTGCATCTCCGTGAACGGGATGTCGCGGTTCTCCAGAATCTCGTAGGGCGGCACCGGCGAGTATTTCATCGCGTACTCCACATCATGCCGCACGATCGGCGTGCCGCGCAGGCGTTTGAGGATGCCCACCTGGATCTCCTGCGGCCCCATCGCCACCAGCCGGTCAAAACCGCGCCCAAAGCTCGCCACATCCTCCCCCGGCAGCCCCACGATCAGATCCGCATGCACGTGGATGCCCGTCTGCTCGCGCAGGAAGCGCAGGTTGTCCTCCAGCCGCACCAGATTCTGCCGGCGGCTGATGTTCTTCGACGTCGCCTCGTCGAAGGTCTGAATCCCCACCTCAAACTGCACCGCGCCCGCCGGGAATTCGCGGATCACCTCGCGCAGTTGCTCCGGCAGCCGGTCCGGCACCATCTCAAAGTGCAGAAACATCCCCTCGCGCCAGCGGTCCAGAAAGAAGCGCAGGATCGCCAGACTCGTCGGCAGGTGCAGGTTGAACGTGCGGTCCACAAACTTGAAAGTCAGTGCCCCGCGGTCCAGCAGGCCCTGCATCGCATTGAGAAACGTCTCCAGCGCAAACGCACGCACCGGTACACCGAGCGATGACAGACAAAACTCGCAGGTGAAGGGGCAGCCGCGTGAGGCCTCCACGTAAAGAATGCGGTGCGCCAGATCCGCCTCCGTGTACAAATCATACGGCAGCACCACGCGCTCCAGCGTCGGCAGTCCCGCCGGGATCACCTTCGGCAGCGCCGCGACCGCCGCCTCGTCTCCGCCCAGCAGCACGCCGCACACCTCCGCAAACTTCAGATCCGCCTCGCCCGTGATCACATGGTCCGCCAGCGCCACGATCGGCTGCCCGTCCTGCTCGTAGGACACCTCCGGCCCGCCCAGGATGATGCGGATCTCCGGCCGCAGCCGCCGCAGCATCCCCAGCACCTCCGTCGTCTCCACCACGTTCCAGATGTACACCCCGAAACCCACGATCCGCGGCTCCCGCGCCAGCACTGCCTCCAGGATCTCGACCGGTGCCTGATTGATCTGAAATTCCGTGATGCACGCGCGTTCCTTCAGCTCCCCCAGATTCGCCAGCAGGTAGCGCAGCCCGAAGGAGCTGTGAATGTACTTCGCGTTCAGCGTGGCCAGGACGATCTCAGGCATCACCCCGACAGTGCCCGAGCCCGCCCGCCTCGGCAATCCAATCCACCGATTTCGTTTCTTCCAGCATTGCTCCTGCCCTCCCGCTATGGCAAGCTTTCTAAATGCAGAAATTCAGGAGCCACCTCCTCCCCGGCGTCGCACTCGTCCTGCTGCTGGTCAGCGGTGCCGGTCAGGTCCGTGCAGAGAACAACCCGCGCGCCAAAGCCCTCGCCCCGCAGCTCCGCCCTCTCGGCCTCACGCCCACGGCCGATCCTCAGGCCCTCAACCAGCTCCGCCCCCGCCCCGTCGCCATCCTCAGCTCCATGCAGCCCTCCTACCAGGGCGTCGGACCCGATCGCCGCACCCTAATCCGCCGCGCCATCGAACTCGCCCCCAAC
>DAORHS010000282.1:0-6142 GCA_035438165.1 Prosthecobacter sp. | reverse complement strand
TCGCATGCCGACTATCACATGCCCAGCGACACTGCGGACAAGATCGACTACGACAATGCCGCGAAGATCGCCAAGCTCATGGGCCTCATCGCCCGCGGCATCGCCACCACTGACCCCGCGCCCGACTACATCGCCATGGAGGCTCCCAAGAACAGCGGCGTCCGCACCGGCCTGCGCGCCTACCTCGGCACCATCCCCGACTACGCCCAGGGCGACATCAAAGGCGTCAAACTCAGCGGCGTCTCCCCCATCGGCCCCGCCGCCAAAGCTGGTGTCAAAGCCGGTGACATCATCATCAAGCTCGGCGGCAAGGATGTCGCCAACATCTACGACTACACCTACATCATGGGCGATTTGAAGATCGGCAAGGAAACGGCGATCACCGTCCAACGCGAGGGCAAGGACGTGGAGCTGAAGATCACGCCGGGATCGCGGGATTGATCATGGTCGGAACATGAACTCCGTCGTGTTCAGCAGCGCCCAGGCGATGTCTTGAGCTGCTGTTTGTGGTGATTCATTCCGGTGCTGCTGGGCGATGGCTTTTTCCATGCCGTTGGGCAGGCGGCCGATGATGGCGATGAACAGATCCTCGGTGCTGATGCCCGCAGGCTCGGTGGCGACGGCGTTTTCGACTTCGGGGCTGTTCAGCATGAAGCGGGCGAGTTCATGGGAGATGGGTGTGGTGCTTTCGTCCGACCATTCTCGTGTGCCGCGTCCGAGCATGCGCAGCGGATGTTCAAGTGGAGGCACCTGCGGAAGTTGATCGCTTTTTACATCTGAAAGAACATCCCAGACGACCTCGGATGGCAGGCGGCGGATTTGGGGCGCAGGCACCAGGTAACCGCCGTTCCAGGCGGTGCTGAAATCAATACCGGAACGCCAGTAGGCGTTCGTGCGTGCCAGGATGCGTTGGAATTCGCCAAGGCGGTGGCCGCAGCGGCGAAACTCATCTGCAAGCGCGTTCATTGCGTTCTGAGTCGTGCCTCTGGAGAAATCCTGGCCGATCCAGGTGATGCGGTTGGAGTGGATGTCGCCAACACAGTTCCTGAAAGTCGCATCCATGGCTGACTTCTCATGGACTTCATTCCATGAGGGTGCCGGATCGACTCCGCCGATGGTGTGATCTGCATAGAGTTCGGGCATGCCAAAGAGACTGGTCCATACCCGCATGGCTGCCACGTTGGCAAAGCGCTGGCTGCTTTCCCCGGTGATCCATTGCGCCACCAGCAGTCGCTGGTCTTTGCCACGTTTGATGTTCGGAGGCACCTCACGTGTCAGCCTCATCAGCTTTGGCTTCACGAGATCTCCTGGCTTTCCATCACGGTACCAATAGCGTGTGGGAAGTCGCAGGTTGTCGAACTCATCGTTCATGGTGAAACACGCTCCAAACTGATGGGCCTCCATCTGCGTGTGATCGTTGAAGGGATGGTCGTGGCATTGCGCGCAATGCAGATCCTCGCCCAGCACGGCGAAGGCAACTTCCACACCGGTGCGAAAGGCATTTCCTTCATCCCGGCGACTCAGATGGCCTTCGCCGACGAGATAGGTCACGATTTGATCGTACGGCCGGTCATCCGCCGCCGCCTGACGCAGCCAGGCAATCACGGCGGCATCATCCCTCACCCGAAACGCCTCCGCGAGCATGCGGAAGCGAACTTCGGCCGCTACGGGCTCCTTCACCAGCGCGTCCGTGAGTTGCATCCGTTTTGTGGGAGATGGATCCGCGAGGAAGCTCCGCGCTTCGTCCATCCTCGGCAGTCTTCCAGCCAGATCGATGCACGCACGGCGGAGGAAGGTGGCGTCATCTGCCAGGGGCGGCAGCGCGGGCAACAATGAGTTCTGGCGCTTTTGTTGCTGTTGCTGCGCCATCAAGTAGTCACGCATCAACGCCGTGTCGATGCGTGCGGCGGCCTGCTGCGGGGTGTCTGCGAAGGCGGTGGTGAGGCAGGCCAGGCAGCAGAGCAGGTGTTTCATGCTCCCTCCAACGGGCGGTTGCCTCGGATCGTTAGAGTTGCCTTGTTGCTGTGCAACAAGGGCCGCCCTGTTCCGCAGGAACAGGGCAACTTTCAGGAGGCTTGCGCTCTCCGAACGACTCGCTAAGCATCCCGGCCCATGAAAATCCTCGTTACAGGCAAAGGCGGACGCGAACATGCACTCATCACGGCTCTGAGCGAGTCGCCGCAAAAGCATGAGCTGTTCGCGTATCCGGGCAGTGATGCGATTGCGGCGCTGGCGACGCGGGTGGACGTGGCGGGATTGCCGGAATTGATCGCGTGGATGACGCAGAATGGCATCGACCTCTGTGTGGCAGGCGAGGAGGCGTGGCTGGTGAAAGATCGCGGACTTTCCAACCTGTGCGCTGACGTCGGCATCCCATGCTGGGGGCCGCGAAAGGAGATCGCGCAGCTTGAGGCGTCGAAAACCTTCGCGAAGAAGTTTTTGCAGCGTCACGGCATCCCGACGGCGGATTTCACGATCTGCACGAACGCGGCGGAGGCCAAGGCGGCGCTGACGGAGCTGCCCATCGTGCTGAAGTTCGACGGACTGGCCGCTGGCAAGGGCGTGGCGGTTTGCGCGGACAAGGCGGAGGCGGAAGCCTTCGTCGATGACGTGATGGAGAAGCGCTGCTTTGGCGCGGGCGATCTGCTGGTCGAGAAATGCCTCACGGGGCCGGAGATCTCGGTGTTCGCTTCCGTGTGTGACGAGTCGTATCAGATCCTCATGCCGGCGCGTGACTACAAGCGCATCCGCGACAACGACCAGGGGCCGAACACGGGCGGCATGGGCGCGGTGGCGTCGCTGGAACTCGCGGAACCGGCGCTGATGGAACGCATCGAGCGCGAGATCGTGCTGCCGACGGTGCAGGGCATCTTGAAGGACGGCTTGAAGTATCGCGGCTTCCTGTATTTCGGCCTCATGCTCACGCCCACGGGGCCGCAGGTGATCGAGTACAACTGCCGTTTCGGCGATCCCGAGGCTGAGGCCGTGCTGCCGATGCTGCGCGGTGATTTTGCGACCTATGCGTTTGAAGCGGCGAAGGGGAATCTGAAGCCCGAGCTGATCCAATTCGCGCCCGGCTGGAGCATTTGCGTGATTTCGGCCAGTGCAGGCTATCCCGCGTCATCACACAGCGGCGATGTGATTTCGGGGCTGGCAGATGTGGAGGACGCGCGGGTGTATCACTGTGGCACGAAGCGAAATGCGGCCGGTCAGTTTGAGACCAATGGTGGTCGAGTGCTCGCCGTCGTGGCTCAAGGCGCGACGAGGGTCGAAGCGCGGGAGAAGACGTATGCCGAGAGTTCGAAGATCACGTTTGATGGCATGCAGCGGCGCTCGGACATCGGGAAGATGCACTTTGAGTGAGGCTGCAATCCCGAAGGGATTGAAGAAATTAGCCAGGGGTCAAAGCCCCCTGGAAAGTGGCGAAAAACATCTTCTCTCAAGGGCGCATGCCGGGGGTATGCGAGAAGGGGGCGAGGAGTCTATGCTCGCCTCTGGCATCCCTGCCGGGATGTGACCTTGAGAGAGTCTTGGGTGGTGCGTGATCCGGGGGTGGCGTTCGCTTCACGAACTTACCCCCGGCTACCTTCTTGGATCCCTTCGGGATCATGGTTTCCCGCCGCTCATCGCTTTCCAAATACCTGCCCAGCCGAAGTGCTGCCGAGAGAGTCTGCAGACTTCAAGAACGACATTGACCTTCGGGGACGACTCCCGCATGCTTGCCGGAGAACGGCGGGATGTTCGATGCCCCGGTTTTCCGACATCGTACCCAACCGAAATCCCCCATCGAGAAAGATGAAGACGTCCCACCGCCCCTTCTTTCTGATCACTCTGCTGCTGGTCTGGGTGTCGCTTGTGCAGGGGAGGGCGGATACCGAGGCCAAAGCGCCCGATGGTGAAAAAGCCGGTGTCACCAAAACAGCCGGGTGGTATTTCATGGGAGACAAGGCCAGGCCATTGATGTCACTCAAGGCTTTGCCGGCGGGTGTCCTCGACAAGCTGCAGGCTCACCTCAAGTCCCGGCTGGGGCCGGAATTTTACCCGCTTCTCAAATTCAGTTCTGGCAGGCAGGCTGATGCGGAGGAGATGCGCCGAACAAATCAGTCGAAAGACGCTTCGGACTTCCGGATGTATGACGTCCGGTTCACCTGGAGCCTGCCGGATGCCGGCATCGAGTCTTACGTGGCACAGATCGGGCTGCGCGAGGACGGCTCGGTGTTTGAGGAGATCGATCTTCCGGCTTTTGCGACAAAGAAGGGGGCGCTTCCTCTGGTGCCGCTGAAGAAGGCGAAGGCGGTGGCACGCCAGCACGGTTTTACCGAGGCACCCATTGAAACCACCATGGGTTACGACCGCAAGACCGACTCGTTGTTCTGGCGCTTCAGCCGGCCCGCTGGTGAAAAGGAGTTTTTCGTTTTCGATCCTGCTCCGCGTGACGGAGCAATGCATTTTTACAATCTGGAGATCTCGGCCCATGACGGCAGCGTCATGCGTCAGTACCTCTCAAGGGCGATCAACTAAAACATCAGGCCAGGACCGCGAAACTATGAATGCGAGAACATCATCCCCTCATTGGGCCACATGGCTCTTCATCACCTTCAGCCTCGCTTTCGTGGCGGGCATTTCGTCAGCGCACGCCGAGCTTCCGCCCTACGTGTATGCGGAGTGGCAGGCGAAAAGCCCCGAGGTGCTCACCCTTCAGGCGCAGGAGGTCACGAACGATGGCGGCGCGATCACGGTGAGCGCCAAGGTCACGGCGGTCGAACGTTCTGATTCCAGTCTGAAGCCGGGAGACACGATCCGCATCAGCTATCATTCCGTGAAGCAGACGATGCCCGGCCCCAGTGAGGCGGCCATCCTTGAGAAGGGGAAAAGCTACCGCGCCTATCTGAGCAAAAACGAAACCGGCGGCGACTACGGTCTGGCGGCGAAGGGTCACAGCTTTGCGGCGGCGCCCGTCGAGTTCCCGCAGTGGCACGGGCAATACGAAGGGGATGCATCATTCTCGACGCAGGTGATCAAGACGCAGGTCGGCTGGTCCGACTTTTGGGAGCGCATGCGCCTCCCTGCCCCGCAGGCGCTCGATGAAACGAAGGCGATGGCGGTTTACATCGCCGTGGGCGAGCGCCGCACGGGAGGCTTCGTGCCGGAGGTCATCAGCGCCACGGAGCAGGACGGAAAACTGGTGATCGTCTATACCGATGGCGCGCCTTCACCGGAGTCATTCGTGACCCAGGTGATCACGCATCCGTGGGTCATCGCCATCGTGCCGAAGTCGGCGTTGAAGGTGGAGTTCAAGAAGCAGGAGTGACGGGTGCTGAGGGCGCGAAGATCACGTTCGATGGCATGCAGCGGTGCTTGGATATCGGGAATAGGCACTTTGAGTGAATTGGTGATCCCGAAGGGATCCAAGAAATTAGCCAGGGGTCGGAGACCCCTGGAATGTGGTAAAAAAACATCTTCGCTCAAGGTTGCATGCCGGAGGTATGCGAGAAGGGGCCGAGGAGTCGATGCGCGCCTCTGGCATCCCTACCGGGATGCGACCTTGGGAGAGACTTTCGTGTCGCGTTGTCCGGGGGTGGCACTCGCTTCGCGAGTTGACCCCCGGCTACCTTCTTGGATCCCTCCGGGATCATGTTTAATGGGATGCAGCGGCGTTCGGACATCGGGAAGATGGACTTTGAGTGATTGCTGACTTGGCGTCAGCTTCTACCAATCGCGCTGAGCCAAGACATCATCAATATTGTCCAGCCCGGCCATGTGCGCGATTTGTTCCAGAAGGCCGCAGAAGAAATCACACTCTTCGGTGTCAATGCCTTGGTCTAAATCCTCATCGTTATTCACCTCGTTCAAATCGACCATGCAAGCGTGAAAGAGATCAAGCCGCGCCTCTTTTGCGACATCCGTGGGTAATGCTATCAAATCCTTGAGGAGGCTCGAAAATGCAGGTTTGGCTGCGGCCATCACGTCTTCGTAGCCGCACTCCAGATGGAAGTATTTGCTTCGGCGAAAACGCTTCAATTTGTCACGATTAATGGCTGGTACATTCCAAGCGGGATGCGGTTCATCTCTGGCTTCGCGTAGATGCCGCAGCAACATCTTGCCGCCACCCTTGGCAAGCTCCAGCAGTTCATCTGGTAGC
>DAORHS010000281.1:0-6177 GCA_035438165.1 Prosthecobacter sp. | reverse complement strand
GGTGGTGCCGTATATCGACGAGATCGCGGCGATTCCGGGCGTGGATGTGCTCTTTGTCGGTCCGGCGGACCTCACGCTTGGCCTGGGCAAGTTTGGAAAGACCGACGATCCCGAGGTGCGGGCCATTTTGGAGAAGGTCGTAGCCGCGTGCGAGCGCCACGGCAAGGTGGCGGCCATTCCGTGCGCGCCGGAGCAGGTGAAGGGCTATCACGACATGGGATTCCGCTTCTTCAATGTGATCAGCGACTTCCGCTGCGTCTCCACTGGCATGAAAGCAGCCCGCGCGGCGGTGCAACTCTGACGCGTCATGCCGGTGACCGAGCAGACTCTCGAATGCGACCTCCTTGTGGCCGGTGGAGGCATCGCGGGCGTGTGCTGTGCGCTGGCGGCGGCACGACTCGGCACTCGTGTGATCCTTTGCCAGGACCGCAGCGTGCTCGGTGGCAATGCGAGCAGCGAGGTGCGCATGCACATTGTCGGTGCCTCCGGCCTCAGCGGCGGCGAGGAGCTGCAAAACGAGCTGCGCGAGGGCGGGATCATCGAGGAGCTGCGTCTCGATCTCGCCGTGCAGAATCCCCAGCGCTCACCCGCGCTCATGGATCTGCTGCTTTACGACAAATGCCGCCGAGAGCCGAACCTGACGCTTTATCTCAATACCACTGTCGTCAGTGCGGTTGTCGAAGATGGGCTCATTCGCGAGGTGCTTGCCGAGAGGCCGTCCACCGAGGATGCCTTCACCATTCGCGCGAAGACCTTCGTCGATTGCACCGGTGACGGACGTCTTGGCGTCGAGGCAGGTGCGCCGTTCATGCGCGGACGCGAGAGCCAGGCGCAGTTTGGCGAATCACTCGCGCAGGATGAAGCGGATGCGAAGACGCTCGGCTCCTCAATCATGTTCCAGGCGCGCAAGCATGACCGCCCGATGCCTTTTACCGCACCACCGTGGGTGCGGCGCTTCACGGCGGAGGATTTCAAACTGCGGCCTTATGGGCAAAGCGGTTTCGATCTCGGCCTCGAATACGGCTACTGGTGGATCGAGTGGGGCGGCTGTCTCGACACGCTGAAGGACAACGAACGCATCCGCGATGAGCTGCTCGCCATCACGCTTGGCGTGTGGGACTTCGTCAAAAACCACTCCGACATCGATGCCTCGCACTGGGCGCTGGAGTGGATCGGTTTCGTGCCCGGAAAGCGCGAAAGCCGCCGCTTCATCGGCCAGCACATCCTCACCGAGAGCGATCTGCTGACCTCCCGCGCCTTCCCCGATGCCATCGCCTATGGCGGCTGGCCCATCGACACGCATCCGCCCGAGGGCGTTGATGCCCCGGAGCTGCCGCCCTGCACGCAGCATCATATGCCCTTCATCTACGACATCCCGCTGCGCTGCTGCGTCTCGGCCGGACCGCGCAATCTGATGTTCGCTGGCCGCAACATCTCCGCCACGCACATCGCCTTCGCCTCCACCCGCGTCATGGCCACCTGTGCTGTTATTGGACAAGGCGTCGGCACCGCCGCAGCGCTCGCTTTGCGGCAAAACATGTTCCCCGCCGAAATCGCCACCGACACGAAACTCGTTCACGCCATCCAGCAGCGACTCCTGCGCGATGATTGCTATCTAATCAGCATCTCCAACGAAGACCCGAACGATCTCGTGCGCGAGGCCGCTGAGATACGCGAGCAGCAGGTGGGCAGGCTCGTTCGCCAGAACGAGGAAAGGCTACCGCATTCTGGCGAATGCGCCTACACCGCCGAAAAAATCCGCAGCGGCCAGACTCGTATCGTCACGAAGCTGCCGCCTGATCGACAGTCTCCCGGCCTGCATCGCTGGATGAGCCACGAACTGCCCGCCACGCTCGAAATCCGCTGGAACGATCCCGTGATGCTCCGCGAAATCGTTTTGACCTTCGACACCGGTTTGCATCGTCTTCTCACCTTGTCGCAAGCCGACGGCTACACGCAAAAAATGCTCTGGGGCCGCCCCCAACCCGAAACGGTGCGCGATTACGAGCTGAGCGTCGAAACACCCACCGGCTGGCAAACTGTCGAAACCATCCAAAACAACTACCAGAGGCATCGCAGGCACTTGTTGGTCATCGCCGAGCCTGTCACCGCCCTGCGCCTCACCATCACGGCCACCAACGGCCTCGACCATGCGCGAGTTGTCGAGGTGCGGGCGTATGGGTGAGGCCGTGTGGCGTGAAATTGCCCGTTGCAATGCCCTGCGGTGCTGACCAAGCTCCGCGCTGTCTTAGAGCCTATCCGGCAAAAGGTTGAAGAGGCTGTAAAGTGGTGAGGCGTTGGGTCATGATGCCGATGAAGGCGAGATAGACGAAGGCTTCGTGGTGGCGTGGGTTCTTCTCATGGTCACGTGTCAGACGACGTTGCTTCACCAGCCAGCCGAAGCTGCGTTCGATAACCCAGCGTCGGGGCAGCACGATGAAGCCCTTCTGGTCTGCGAGTTTTTGATGATGCCCAGCCCAACGCTGGTGCCATGACCAAAGAGCCTGCCCATGCGCTGCACGAATTCTTCGAGCTTACCCGCGTAGCTGCCGTCGGCGAAGATCATCAGCAGGCTCATGGAGCTGTGGCAGAACATGCGCAAGAGCAGCTTGGCTCCATCGCGATCCTGCACGCTGGCAGGCGTGACCACCGCGCCCAGCAGCAGACCGTTGGTGCCGGTGAGCACATGGCGCTTGCGGCCCTTGATCTTTTTGCCTGCATCGTAGCCGCAGCTCAGAGGCAGAAGCTGCCCGCCTTTGACGCTTTGGCTGTCGATGACAGCGGCGCTAGTGGCATTTTTTTAACATCAGGCGTGTCCTGGTGCACAGGGCTTCGTTGATGCGCGGCCACAAGCCTTGCTGCGTCCACCTTGCCAGCGCGTCATGCACGGTGCTCTTGGACGGAAAGTCCCGGGGCAGCAGCGACCACTGGCAGCCGGTCTTGAGCACATAGCGGATGGCATCGAGACAAGCTCTCGCCGAATCTGGATCACGCCAGCGGCCACGGCCCCGTTTGGCATCCGCGGGGTAAATGAGCGGTTTTAAAAGTTCCCATTCTGCATCACTGAGGTCGGTGTCGCAGCCTGCTGGCTGATAGGTCTTTGCTGCCATCCCCCAACCTGCTCCATGCCGTTTCACTCACTGCTGTCTTTTGCCGGATAGTCTCTAAGACTCGAATGGCCTGGCTAGTTGCATCGAACTTCGCTTGTTAATCCACAAACATGAACTCGTTGCTCATGAGGAGAACCTGGGCGAGCTGGCTGAGGGCGCTTTGAGGCTTTTGGCGGCCGAAGGGCCAGCGGCTGGCGTCGCAGAAGTCGGCTTTGGCGTCGGTGAGGAGTTCGCCGTTGTCGGCGTGGGTGATGCGCGGCTGCCAGTCGAAACTGTCGCTGTCGGTGCCCTTCTCGTTGTGGACGATGAAGTTCAGGACGTCGCCTTTCTTCACGTCGGCGGTGAGATGCGTAGGCACTTTCTTGTTCTGCGGGGTGCAGGCGTATTCCGAGAGGATGCCGGTGCGGCTGTTGTGAATCCAGGCGCGCACGCCGTCGCCACGATCGCTGCTGCGGCTCAAGGTGGCGTCAATGGTCACCTTCATATCGGCCGGGACATGCCAGCGGGCGGTGACGACATGGCCGTCGGGCGCCGCGTGGGAGCCGTAGTTGGCCCAGAAGGCGTGGCCCCATTTAGGATCGGGAATCTTGGCGGCGGGACTCCAGATTCTTTGACCGCCGCCGCTCCGCTCGGTGAGCTGGGGGAAGACCTGAAAATCGCTGAACGCCGGCTTGCCATCGGGTGTGCGTGCAAAGGTCATCGTGCCGTAGCTCCAGCGGAAGGGCTTCTCGGCGTTAAGTTCGGTGGCATCGGCGGCGAAGCGCTGCGCCAGTTCGACTTCGTCGGGCTTCGGATCACGCGCCAGGATGCGGTGATACATCGCGCGGATGGCCTCGGAATCGAGCGTGGTGCCGGTCTGTGGTGTCGCTTTGGCGATGGCATCGGCCCGGGCGCGCATGAAGGGGCTGTTCATCAGGAACAGCGCCTGCTGTGGCACGGTGGTATTGAAACGCTGCGGGCTGTGGCTGTCGGGATTGGCGAAGTCGAACATCGCGGGCACGCTGGCCTGATCGTAACGATCGACCTTCAAATAGACCGTGCGGAAGGTGTCGGCGTCCTTCGCATCCAATTCGACGGCACGTCCGCCGTGCCTGGCGGTGTTGAGTTCGCCGGTCGCGGCGAGCAGCGCATCGCGCATCGTTTCATAATCGAGTCGCTGGCGGTTGAAGCGGCTGAGCAGTTCGTTGTCCGCGTCCTTGGTGAGCTTGTCCGGCGTGGCGTGGCTGCTCTGCTGCCAGGTACGGCTGGTGAGGATGAGCGTGTGGAGCTTCTTCAAGCTCCAGCCGTTTTCCATAAAGGTCGCGGCGAGGTAGTCGAGCAGCTCGGCCTGCACTGGCTTTGGCGTCTGCACGCCAAAGTCGCTGGGCTGCGAGACGAGCGGCCTGCCGAAGTGCTGCATCCACACGCGGTTCGCGATGACGCGGGCGGTGAGTGGATTGTCCTTGCTGGCGATGTGCTGCGCGAGTTCGAGACGTCCGCTGCCGTCGGTGAATTTTTCGCCGCCGAACATCGTGAGCCAGGCCCGCGGCGCGGGATCGCCCTGCCGCGCCGGATTGCCGCGCACGAAGACGCGCACGTCGCTCGGCTTCGGCTTGTCGAGCAGGACCATCGCACGCGGTGGTGCGCCGGGATGCGTGCTGTCGAGCTTCGAGCGCTCGTTTTCCAGGCGCACCACGGTCTCGCGGTCCTTGCGTGTGAAGAAGGCATCCGCGCCTTCGACGGGCACGGACATGGGCGAAAGCTTGTCCTGCATGAGCTGGCGCACCGGCTCCACTTTGCTGTCGAGAATGATCCGCGCGTAGGCGCTGGCGACGTCCTTCATCGACTTCGGCGGCGCTTTGGCAAAGGTGGCGGCGATCTCCGGTGAGCAGCCGCTTTCCGGCTTCGCGAGTTCTTGCGCGATGGCGGCGGATTTCGCGGCAAATTCACCCGCAGGCAGCTCGGCAAAGCGTTTCCACGCGACCATTGCGGCATGCGGCTTTGCATTAAGTGCATGGCGCTTCAAAAAGTCACGCCACTGGTCCGCCACACGGTCGCGCAGCTTCATCTGGCCGGCTTTGCCCCTGAACACGGTGCTGTCCGCGATGCCCACGGTTTCCTGCGCAAAGACGAGGTACTCGGTGAGGCGCTCCGGCTGGCGGAACTCGTCGTAAACGGTGCGTTTGAAGTCGAACGACTTCTTTTCGATCTCCGCGATTTTCGCCGCGTAATCCTGCGCGTCTTTTTCGTTCGCCGCCTTGCCAATGACAGGCATGGCGGGCTCATCCGGCTCGTCGGTGCTGTTGAGGATGCTGTACATCGCGTAGTAGTCGCGGCTCGGGATCGGATCGAATTTGTGATCATGGCAGCGGGCGCAGCCGACGGTGAGCCCGAGCAGGCCGCGGCCGATGACGTCGATGCGGTCGTCGGTGATGAGCACGCGGTCGTTGATAAAGCGCTCGCCCACGTTGTAGAAGCCGAGGGCGGCGAGATCCGGCGAGTTCGGCGTGGAGGCCGTGAGACGATCCGCCGCGAGCTGATAACTCACGAACTTGTCATACGGCATGTCGTCATTGAGCGCCTTCACGATCCAATCGCGGTAGGTGTAGGCATAAGGATAGAAATTGCTGCGCCCGGCCACCTGATAGCCGTTGGTGTCGGCGTAACGCACCACATCCAGCCACACACGCGCCCAGCGCTCGCCGTAGGCGGGTGTGGACAGAAGCCGCTTGATGAGTTCGGACGTGTCTGACTGGTCCGACTCGCCCGACTTTGGCGGCAGGCCGGTGAGCGTGAGGTACAGCCGTCGTGTGAGCGTGCGTGTGTCCGCACGCGGCGCAAAATCGAGCCCGGCGGCCTTGAGCTTTGCTCCGACGAAGGCATCGACCGGATTTCCCGTGAATCCGGCGGGCAGTGCGGGTTTTTTCACCGGCTGGAAGGCCCAATGCTGCATCGGATCGGCCTTCGGCGCGCCGTGATCCGCCACGGCGGCCTCCGCCGGCCACGGCAGGCCCAGGCTGATCCATTTCTCCAACGCGGCGATCTGCGGCGCGGGCAGCTTGTCGCCCTTCTTCGGCATCGCTTCGAC
>DAORHS010000280.1:0-6178 GCA_035438165.1 Prosthecobacter sp. | reverse complement strand
GTTGGTTTGGAGACGGCTTTTTTGACCGGGGACTTCCGCGTTTTCCCTTTGGCTTTCGAGGATCGGGTGGAGCGAGCGGCTGCCGTGTTTTTTGAGGACCTCTTTTTCATGGTGATCGTGGGTGTTGGTTGAATGGAATAAGACGGCGTCAGTCCTGCCGCACGGTGCAGCCGGGCAGCACCAGACGCAGCTCCTCCGCAAACGAAGGGTCCAAAGGCTCGCGGGCACCTCCAACGCGCAGCAGTTTCAACTGCCTGCAGGCTGCGAGAAAAGGCACGGCCTCCAACGTGGCCATCGGACTGGCCGTCAGGTCGAGATTGGTGAGCGTGACGACGTCGCCCAACTGGCCGAGTGCCGCCACCGGCACCCGCAGTCCGCGCAGATTGAGGTTCGACACCGTTCCCGCCTCCTTGAGCAGCGTCGTCAGTTCCTCCAAATCTTTTTCTTCCGTGATCGACCGGCCCGCCACGGAGAAACATACCCGCCAGATGGTGAAGGGCTCCTTGGGCAGGTCGGAGGCGTACCAGACGTCATATTGATCACCCATCTGCTTTTCCGTGTTGGCAGCGGTTTGAACATTCAAAAAGCCGTCATGGGCGAAGACCCACTCGGCCAGCTTCCGCTGCTCCGGTGCCGGAGGCACGGAGGCAGGCTGTACGACCCGGGGGTGTTCTGCATCGGCTGCCGCCTGCTGCGGCACGAGCCACCCGCCCTGCCAGGCCGTGGCAGCGCCTCCGAGCAACACGATGCCCGCAGCCCACCCCAGCCAGTGCTTTTTGCGTGTGCGCGACTGCATCCGGATCGTGTCGGCATCAGTGGGAATTCGCATGGGCTTGCCGGCGGCGACGGTGATCTCGCTCTTGGGCGGCCGGCGGAAGTTTTTCCAGTTGTCGCTGTTCTTGAAAAGCTTTTCCAGCACCTGCGTCATGTCGCTGACATGCTGGTAGCGCTTCTCGGGGTTGTTCTGCATCGCCTTGCTGACGACGGCGTCGATGCCCTTGTCCGCCCCCGAGCGGATCGAGGGCGGCTCCCACATGCCTTTGGGCACATGCCCGGTGAAAAGCTCATAAATCATCACGCCGAGGGAGTAGATGTCCGCGCGGTGGTCGATGGTCCGGCTCTGATCGAGAGCTTCAGGCGCGATGTAGTCCGGCGTGCCCAGCGTGGCGCCCGTGGCGGTGTAATCGACCGACTGCGGACCGACGACTTTGGCGAGACCGAAGTCCGCGACTTTCACGT
Source organism: Prosthecobacter sp. (assembly GCA_035438165.1). GTDB lineage: Bacteria > Verrucomicrobiota > Verrucomicrobiia > Verrucomicrobiales > Verrucomicrobiaceae > Prosthecobacter. The sequence continues at coordinate 4,939 of DAORHS010000280.1, read as the reverse complement.
TGCCGCGCTCGTCGATGAGGATGTTCGCCGGCTTGATGTCACGATGCACGATGCCGCGTTCATGGGCAAACTGCAGCGCCTCGCAGACCTGGGTGATGATCTTGAGAATCTGCCGCGGCTCCGGCGGGTCCCGTTTGAGCAGGTGCTGCAGATCCATGCCTGAGACATACTCCATGGCATAGTACATCTGCCCGTCGGGAGTCTCGCCAAAGTCATGCACGGCGATGATGTGGGGATGATTCAACTGCGCGAGCGCATGCGCCTCACGTTTGAAGCGCTCGGCGAAGCTTTCCTTGTTGCGGTGCACCTGCGGCAGCAGCTTCACCGCCACCATGCGGTTGAGGCTCTTTTGCACCGCCTTGTAAACCGCCCCCATGCCACCACGCTCGATGAACTCGACAAACTTGTAGCCTGGAATCAAGTCGTCCAGCTCCGCCGTCGAGGGCGGAGTGAACGGCTCGAAGCTGATCACGTCACCATCATGGTCGTTCTCCGGCTGCATGCCGGTGATTTAAGTGGGCGGAGCCGTTCTTTGCAAGACTCCATCTGAATCAGAACAAAATAATCACTAGAAAGAAAGTCAGGCGGACTGGTATGCCGCCAGCAGTTGCTCCACGCTGCGCTCCCAGTTCAATTCCTGCGTCAAACGTGCATGACCGGTCGCAGCCAAGGTTTGACGGTGAGTTTCATCATCAAGCAGCTCAAGAATCGCGTCGCCGAGTTTCTCGGCGCTGTTCTCCATCACATAGACCGCGCTGTCGCCGGCCGAATAGCGGCCTTCCACCGTGCCGAACATGACCATCGGCTTCGCGAAGGCCATGTATTCGAGCACCTTGTTCATCGTGCAGTGGTCGTTGTAGGCGTTGATGGGATCACAGGCGACTCCCAGATCGATGGTGCGCAGGGCGCGGCAGAGAAACTCATCACTGACACGTCCGGGCATGCTGACGTGGTCCTGGAGGCCGAGTTGATCGCGCAAAGCGAGGAGTTCGGCATGCTCAGGGCCGGAACCCATCAAAAGGAACTGTACATCCGTGCGCCCGCGGGTTTTGACGATGTGGGCGGCGGCACGGACGAGGTAATCGACGCCATCCGCATTCCCCATGACGCCGATGTAGCCGACGAGGTGTTTTTTTCCGGCACGGAGCATGTCATCGGGTACGGCAGCGGTGTTCATGCGGTTGGGGGCGGTGCGCACGACGAAGGCGCGATCATCCTTGAGTTTGCCGCGCTGTTTGACGGCGCGGAGCACGCTCTGGTTGGTGGCGATGACGACATCGGCCAGCGCGAGGGTGCAACGTTCGGCGATGCGCACGGCCCAATACATGAGACCGCGTCGGCCAAACTTCGCCTCGAACATTTCGGGCCACAGGTCGTGCACATCAAAGATGACTTTCACTCCGCCGAAGAGCTTGAAGGGCAGCGCGACGAGGAAGAGCAGGTCGGGCGGATTGCAGAGATGGATGACATCGAAGCCGCCGCGTTTCCAGGCTTTGAGCGCGCAGCAAAACTCGCCCCACAATGCGGAGGCGTATTCGGAGATAAAGCCGGTGAGGGATTTGGCCTCGCCGCTGATCCAATGCCGGAAGATGCGGATGCCCTCCAGCACCTCCTCCGGCTGTGTGTAGCCGCGCATTCGCGGGCAGATGACGGTGACTTCGTGCCCGGCATCACGCAGCGCGCAGGCCTCCTGCCACACGCGCCTGTCGAAGGGCACCGGAAGGTTTTCGACGACGATGAGAACGCGCATGAGAGGCTGACATCAAGCTCCCGTCGCAGCGCCAGTGGCACGCTGGTCCTTGGGAAGCCACTTGATCTTGAGTTCCTTGCCCTCCCTGCCACCGCCGCCGCCGAAAAAGTCGCCGGTGTCCTTGAGGGTGACGAAAATGATGAAGCCAAACAGCATCAGCGCGCAGGCGGTCTGCACGTACTCGAGAATCTTCCCCTGCGGCGGCTTGCGGCGGATCGCCTCGGCGGCGGCCATGGTGATGTGCCCGCCGTCGAGCACCGGGAAGGGCATCATGTTGAGGATGGCGAGGTTGATGTTGAACACGACGCTGAACCACAGCACGAGGCGCCAGCCATCCGGGTGCTGAAAGAGCTTGTAGTAAAGACGGCCCACGCCGACCGGGCCGCTCATGTGCGCCGGGCTGAGGTCCGACTTTGGCGAGAAGAGCTTGGTCACCAAATTTCCCATGTGCCGCACGGCATCGCTGATCTGCTCCCAAGGGGTGATGGTGATGGGGATGCGCTTGCCCTCCACATCCCAGGCGACTCCAATCATGGGGTACTCCTGATGATCCTCCATGACCTCCTTGAGGTTGTTCTCATCCGGAATGCGTGGCAGCACGGGAATCTGGATGACTTTGCCCGCACGTTCGATGTCCAGCACGATGGTTTTGCCCGGAGTCGCCTTGATGTAGTCACCGAGGTCTCCCAGGCTGCGCAACTGCCTGCCGTCCGCGCGAAGCACCAAATCGTCCGCCTTGATGCCCGCCTCGTCCGCCGGACTGTTTTTGGCGACATTGCCCACCATCGGAGTCATCTGGCCTTGAAGCCCCACCTCACGAAGTTCAGGACGCTTGAAGATGGAACTCCACCACGAGACCGGCTCAGTCTTTTGCTCGGTGTCCGGCCAGGCCTTGGGATCCACCTCAAACTTCAGCACTCCCTGTCCCGGACGCTCCACTTCAAACTCAATCTTGTCCTCCTCGCTGGCGACGACACCCCAGCGCACGCTGTCCACAAGCCCCTCGAAGCGCTTCACCGGCTGGCCGTCCACCTCAAGGACTTTGTCCCCAGGAAGAATGCCCGCCTTTTCCGCCGGGCTGCCTTTGGCGACATACCCCACGATGGTCGTGGTGTGCGCCTCGCTCTGCGGCTTGCCCACGATCCAGACGGCGACGGCAAAAACGCAGGCGAGCAAAAAGCTGAACAGCGGCCCCGCGAAGGCAACGATGGCCTTGTCCAGCGGGGTGATCGGCGGCAGTGGTTCGGTGCTGGTCTCGCCTTCCAGTCCGCCCATGGGCGCCATCTGCGGCAGGGCCACAAAACCGCCCGCCGGAATGCTGCCGATACCGTATTCGACCCCGTTGATGGTCTTTTTCCAAAGCGGCTTGCCGAACCAGATATAGAACTTTTCGACCTTCAGCCCGCGCCAGCGTGCCGCGAGGAAATGCCCCCACTCATGAACGACGATCATGAGGTTGAAGACCAGGATCACCTCAAGGATGAGGATGATGAAACGCAGGATTTCACCGAAGGTGCCGAGGGACGAGAGCCAAGCCATAAAGAGGGTAAAAATCCAGCGGGGTTCAGACGGGATTGCCCGAACGCCGCAAGACAGGCCGGAAAGCTAACACCCCGGCATGCCCGGCGCAAATGATGCGGGGAAGTTTGTGGCAGATTCGAGACTCGAAATATTTGCCATCCGCCGTCCTCGAACGTATTCAAAATTCCCCTTTTCATGATGCCGATACGCGCCGCCCTATTTCTGCTTCTGCCTTGGATGATGATCTCCTGCCGCACCGCCAAAAGCGTGATTGCCGCCGTCGATGTCAAGCCCACTGGCTTTCTGCCAAACGCCTCGAAACTCCAGGAGGACCGCAAACGCTCGCCTTTTATCGGAAACTGGTGGAACACCGACAAACGCGTCGTCCAGGCCGCTGAAAACGTGAAGTCGATCTATGTCGCGCCGGTGGTCGCCGATCAACTGAGGCCGATGCGTCAGAAACTCGCCCAACTGGAGTTCACCGACAAACGCCGTGACAAGAAAATCCAGAGCCTGCTGGACTATACGCAGGAAAAGTTTGTCCAGGCCTTCAAGTCCAACAAGAAGTCGCGTTTCACCATCGTGGACGCCCCCTCCAAGGACGCCATGACCCTGAAGCTCTCCCTCATCGAGTGGGAACCCAACACCCTGACCGGGCTGGCCCTGCGCGAAACCGTGGACCTTCTGACCCTGCCCATGATGGGAGACCTGCTGGCAAAGCCGGCCCGCGGCCAGATCGCCATTGAGGGCATGCTCGTGGAGCCCAAAACAGGCAAATCCTGGTTTGAGTTCGCGGACAAGGAGGAGGCCAAAACCTTGTTCATTTTCTTTCCCCAGGAACTGTTCCCCTCAGGTCAGGCAAAGTACGCCATCCGGGAGTGGGCCCGGCAGTTTGAGAAGCTCATGAGCACCCCGCCTGACAAGAAAGTGCGGGACAGCCTGCCTTTCCAAATCATCGCATTTTGACGCCAGGGGTCATTTGGCGACCGCCTGGTTCATAAAAATCACAGTCACTCCAACAGGGCGAAACTATTCTCGCCTGGGTGAGTGTTTCGTGATTGCCAGTGCCGTAGGCTTTATGAGTTAATCTCACGCGAACCTCCATTCATCATGAAAACGAATTCTTTTCGATCCATCGTGATCCTTCTTGTCGGTGCGTCACTGGCGCTGACCTCCTGCCAGTATCCCTACTACAATATGGGGCCGAACCAGCGTGCCGGAACACTCTATGGCGCTGCCGGAGGCGCCCTGCTCGGCGGACTTGTCAGCCACCGGCGTCCGATGCAAGGGGTGCTCATCGGGGGGCTGCTGGGCGGACTCGCGGGCAACGCCATCGGTGCCAGCCGTGACCGTTACTACTATGTGAACCGCAGTTCGGGTTACGGGAACCGCTATTACTACGGCCGACCCTACTCTTCGAGCTCGTACTACCGCCACCCGTACTACTCGAACAGCAGCTACTGCAGCCCGTACTATTCCCGCAGCCCCAATTATGTGAGCCGCTACAATTATCGCCCTTGGGGGGGCAGCTATGGCTTCGGCCAGCCATTCGGGTGGGGCACCGGCCTTGGCATCGGATCGCGCTGGTTCTGATTCACCGGGCCGCACTCCGCAACAACCTGCGCTGGCAACAGCGCAGGTTTTTTAATGCAGCTCGAAGATGCCTTC
>DAORHS010000279.1:0-6181 GCA_035438165.1 Prosthecobacter sp. | reverse complement strand
TGCCAATGCCCGCGCGGCGATTGTGGAAGCAATGGTTGCCGCTGACCTTCGGTGAAGATCCTTCGCTGATGCCAATGCCGGCTCGTATGTTGTGGTGACAGACGTTGTCTTGGACCACGGGGCTGGAGTTGTCGCAGCCGATGCCGGCATAGAAATTCTCAAAGCACTCATTCCTCACGATGATCGCCGTGCTGCCCTTCATGGAGCCGATGCCGCCGCCCATATTACGAAAGCAGACGTTGCTGGTGATGCGAGGCGACCCGCCGGTGATGGCGATGCCAGTGTAGCCGATGTGATGGACGATGTTGTTCCTCACCTCGCACGTCACGGCCACCGCGATGCCTGGTGCTCCCGCTGCGCCGATGGACTCGTGCTCCTGCTCATTGCCCTGCGTGTCAAAATGATGCTGCCACAGCTTGTCATCGTATTTGCCGACGCCAGTGACGGTGAAGCCGTCCAACACGGATTTCTCGGTCATTTCGACACCACCCTCGAGAGTCGTCGCTTCGGCTCGCTTGAGGCCGAGCGTGCCTTTGTCGTCGTTTCCGGCGCTCTTCAGCGTCACAGATGGTTTGAGCTTCACGGGGCCGCGATACGTCCCCGGAGCGACGAGCACGACATCGCCCGCGTGGGCTGCGCTGATGGCGCTTTGGATGTTGGCGTGGTCTCTTGGAACGTGAATCGTCGCTGCATGCAACGAGCTGGCTGTAGCGATCAGGGCGAGAAGCGATTTCATCAGCGGCGAGGTTCGGGTGGGGTGAAAACCGGTCCGGCTTCGGTGCGCTGGAGTTCGGCGAGCAGGCGTTTGCGGTAATCATCGAGCACGGCACGATGCGTGGGATCGGGGGCGAGGTTTTTTAGTTCGTGCGGATCAGCCTCCAGGTCGTAGAGTTCCTCGATTTCATCCGGCACGAGCGTGTTCACATACTTGTATTTGCCCTGCCGGAGGAACTGCCACCAGGGGACATAAAGCTTGGCGTTGATCTCCTTGCTGCTGCGGTCCTCGGGCCGTGCATCGCCGAATCGCAGGCCGATGTGCTCCATCATCACAGGGCGGTCCGTGAGTGCGACGGGATCGCGCAGCAGCGGGCGGAGATCGTGGCCGTGCATGGTATGCGGCGGCGTGACTCCGGCAAAGCCGAGCAAGGTGGGCGCGACATCGACGATGGTGGCTGGCTGGCGGCACACACCGCCCTTCGCCACGACGCCGGGCAGTCGAAAGATGAGAGGCATGCGCAGGCAGGCATCATACGGACCTACTTTCCAAGCGAAGCCGTGCTCACCCCAGGCGAAGCCTTGGTCAGAGGTGTAAATGATGAGCGTGTTGTCGAGCTGGCCGCTTTCTTCCAGCGTGCGACGCAGATCGCCGACGCCTTCATCCACCGCGCTGACGAGGCGGTTGTAGGCGCGAACGGTGTCAGGCAATGATTTGCCTCCATACGCTGGCTGGCCGTCGGGCCTGCGCTTGAACATCGACCACTCGTGCATGTAGCCGGGCTTGTCCGGGCGCGGGCCGAAGACATCGGCGGGCGTGGTCACCTCGGCATCGGAGTAAAGATCCTTGTGGCGCGGGTGCGTGGTGTTCGGCAGGTGCGGCGCGTTGTAGCAGAGCCAGAGCATCCACGGCTTGCCATGCTTCCGCCGGATGAAATCGGAGGCGAGACGCGTGAAGACGTCCGTGGTGTAGCCCGGCACCATTTTCTTCGGAGCACCGTCGATGGCGAGATCCTGATCGTTATACCAGTCGCCCTTGATGACATTTTGATCCCACACGGCGGAATGATCCCATAGCACACCGTGGCCCGCGTTTTGTCCGATGTGCCATTTGCCGATGTGCGCCGTGGTGTAGCCGGATTTCCGCAGCGCGGCAGGCCAGAACGGCGCGGTGGATGGATCGAAGGCCTCGCCCTTCGCCGTCACGCCCTTCAAGTGAACGTCATGAATGCCATGCGGCAGCCGGCCAGTCATCACGCAGGCCCGGCTCGGCGAACACCACGAGGCACCGTAGGCCGTGGTGAAGCGCACGCCCTCCGCCGCGAGCCGGTCGATGTTCGGCGTGCGCACCCAAGGCCACGCGCCTTCCTCACGATAGCAGCCGAGCGTGCGCTGGCTTTGGTCGTCGGTGTAGATGAAGAGGATGTTGGGCCGCGCCGGTTGATCGGCGGCGATGAGGATGCCTCCACCGAAGCACATCAGGGAGAAATGGATGAGTGGCAGGCGCATGATCATGGCGTGAGGATACCCAGTGCGAACGACGGCAGCGACAGCTTTCATCAGCGGGAGCGAACTCAGACGTCCATTCAACGCTGACCGGGCTTCGCTTCTTCAACGGCTGTTCACTCATGGCCTTCCGCTACACCGTTTCGCCGGGGAGAAACTTTGGCATCAGGCGGATGGCTTTCGGTTCCAGCGTCCCGGTTTCGGCGAGTTGCCGCGATGCCATGGCAACACGACGCGCGAATTGAGTTGGGTTGATGGCATAGCGTGCGATGCGGGGGCTGGTGAATTGCAGAAAGGGGTCGTCAGAACATGAAATGACGGCCACGTCCTGCGGGATGCGATGGCCGCGACGCATCAAGTGCATCATCACCGTCAGCACCTGCACCGTGCTCGCCACGACGAAGGCAGTCGGCGGATGAGGCGATCGCATGGCCTCGTCCAGCAGAGCGCAAAGATGCGCGGCGGTGCCGTCGTGACGCAGCACCCGAAGGTGTGCCCCAGTCATGTCGTTCAACGATTCGCGCAGCCCCTCTTCGCTGGCCACCTCGCCGCCATAGCCAATTTGTGATAGCACGAGCGCGAGCCGACGGTGCCCCTTTCGCCACAGCACCCCGCCCGCATGGCGGCAGATGGCGCGGTAGTCCACATCCAAGGATGGCAGGGCGATTGAGGGCACGCACGACCCGAGCACCATACAGGGTAACTGATGGCGGATAAACCAGCGTTGCATCGGCTCCTTGGAGCCGAACACGACCCATGCCGCCGCCATGCGGTCGTGAACCAGTTTCTCCAAGGCACGGGCAGGGCGTGCGGAAAAGCAGGCATTGCTAACATGGAATTCCACTGCATAGCCCGCATCGGTGAGTTTGCTCCGCAGGGCATCCATCACTGCCGCCATGCGCGCGGATAACGCCAGGAATGAGCATGGAGAAAGCACCGCTATCACCCGCTTCTGAGAGCCGGCATTGTGGTTGGATCGCCTGGTCTTGATGCGACGTCGCTGGCGCTGAGTGACTTCGAGCCAGCCCTTGCGCTGCATTTCTTCGAGCGCGGCGCGCAGTGTGTCGCGGCTGACTTGCAGGAGCGCGCACAGCTCCCGCTCGGACGGCAGATGCTTTTGCCAGTGACCGGCGCGGATGCCGTCGCGCAGGCTCTGCACCGTCTGCGCCACGAGTGAGAGGCGTTGCGGCAGAGCGGGCAGCGGTGGGCTTTTCGTGTTCATCGTGGTCGGGTAAACCAACCAAGAGCTTACGTTTGCCCGATGCGACCCTGCAAGTTGAAGATGGCGCCATGTTCATCACAGCACCGCCGGAAGAGAAGCAGGCGGAAATCTTCACACCCATCGAGTCCTATACTGCCGCATGATCGCCAAGCGTTACCGCCGATGCATCCTTGCCACCTGCTGTGTGCCGTGGGACGAGGACTTCACCTTTGCCGGGGAAATCTTCCGCCGTCAGGTGCGGCATCTGATTTCACATGGCATCCGCGACCTCTACATCTTCGGCACGGCAGGCGAGGGCTATGCGGTAACCGACCGGCAGTTCGACGAAATCACGCGCGTCTTCCTCGACGAAACGCGCGCTGACGGCGTGCAAAGCATGGTCGGCGTCATCAGTCTTTCGCTGCCGACGGTCATCGAGCGGATTGAACGGGCGAGGGCGATGGGTGCGCGGCGTTTTCAGTTGAGCCTGCCAAGCTGGGGCGCGTTGCGGGATTCGGAGGTGGACGTTTTCTTCCGCGAAACTTGCGGACGGTTTCCCGACTGCGAGTTTCTCCACTACAACCTCCAGCGCGCGGGCCGCATCATCACCGGCGCGGAGTATGACCGGCTCGCAGAACGGCATCCCAATCTCGTTGCGACGAAGAACAGCACGACCGACACGCAACGCCTGCGCGGATTGCTGACCGAGGCACCGCAGCTTCAGCACTTCATCACCGAGGTCGGGTTCGCCGAGGCTGCGATGATGGGCGAATGCGGCCTGCTCATCTCGGTCGCCAACACCAACCTCGCCCTCGCCCGGGCTTACTTCGAGGCTGGTTGTCGCCGCGACGGAGCGGCTCTGGCTGAAACCGCGCACGAAGCCGGAGAACTCATCACCGAACTCCTGAAGCTTGCCGGTCTGGAGGCGCGCATGGATGGCGCGTTCGACAAGATGTTCTGCCGCGCCAATGACCCGGAGTTTCCGCTGCGCCTGCTGCCTCCATACGCGGGTGCCACGGAAGCTGCCTTTGACCAATTTGCTCGGCTCTTGAATGAGAAATACCGCCGTTGGACTCCGCCGCAGTCCTGACCGCTGAACGCCTATTCATCCACCCATATTCCATCTCACCCTCAAAATGAATCAACTCGACACACCATGACCCACAATAACATCCTCCAATCATCGCTGGCACTTGCCGCCAGCTTGTTTGTCCTCGCAACGAACAACGTTTGCGGAGCTGACTCGCCACTCAATATCGGCTCGCGCCGCGAGCTGTTCGTGGATGACGCACTGGTGGAGAAGCTCACCGGGAAGGCCGAGTTGCGGCTGCATCATCCCGTGCCGCAGGAGATCGTCATGCTGCACGATGCGCCGTGGGAGGGCAGTGCCACTGCGTTTCACAGCATCTTCAAGGACGGCAGTCTCTACCGCATGTATTATCGGGGCTGGCAGCTCACGGTGAAAGCGGGCAAGCTCATCACCGACGAGCATCCGATGTTCTGCTGCTATGCGGAAAGCAAGGATGGCATCCACTGGACCAAGCCGGAACTGGGTCTGCATGAGTTCAAAGGCTCAAAGGCCAACAACATTGTCTTTGTCGGACAGAAAGTCGGAAAGGTGATGTGCGAACCGGATGCGATGGCGTTATTCAAAGACGGGAATCCTGCCGCTGAACCCGACGCGCGCTACAAGGCTTTCGTGGTCGGCACCAGCCGCTCCATCCTGTTCGCGTTCAAATCGCCGGATGGCCTGCACTGGTCGCCGATGAGCGACAAGCCGGTGATCACGGGTGGTATGTTTGATTCGCAGAACCTGGCCTTTTGGGATGCGGAACGCGGCGAATATCGTGCCTACTGGCGCGCGCCTGCCAAGGGCGGGCGAGGCGTCCGCACGGCCACCTCGAAGGATTTTCTACACTGGGAAAAACAGGCCGACCTCGCGTATATGGACTCGCCGAACGAGCAGCTCTACACCAACGTGGTCAAGCCTTACCACCGCGCACCGCACCTGCTCCTCGGCTTTCCCGCTCGCTACATCGAGCGCGGCTGGTCCGACTCCATGCGCGCCCTGCCGGAGCGCGAGCATAGAGAGTTGCGTGCGGGGGCCGGCTCAGAACGTTACGGCACCGCGCTCACCGAGGGTCTGCTCATGGCCAGCCGCGATGGTGTGAAATTCAAACGCTGGAACGAGGCCTTTCTCCGCCCAGGCATCGAGCGCGAAGGCACCTGGAACTACGGCCATCTGTTTATTGGATGGCATGTCGTGGAAACCAAGTCCGCGCTTGAAGGCGCCCCGAATGAACTCTCGCTCTATGCCAGCGAAAGCTACTGGGCCGGCACCGGCACCGGCAGCGCCCTACGCCGTTACACACTGCGGCTGGACGGCTTTGTCTCTGCACAAGCTCCGATGAGCGGCGGTGAACTCCTCACCAGACCGTTGACCTTCAAAGGCAACAAGCTCGCGCTGAACTTCGCCACCTCCGCCGCCGGCAGTGTGCGCGTGGAGATTCAAGATGTGAATGGCAAGGCCTTGCCCGGCTTCACCCTTGAAGACTGCCCGCCGCTTTTCGGAGACACCATCGAGCGCACCGTGACATGGAAGAATGGCAGTGATGTGAGTGCGCTCGCAGGCCAGCCCGTGCGACTGCGCTTCGTGATGAAGGACGCGGATGTCTATGCGCTTCAGTTTGCGCAATAGCAGGAAGCTTATCTCCTGCATTTACACCAAACGAATTCATGCATGAACCCGGCAAAAACCAT
>DAORHS010000278.1:0-6203 GCA_035438165.1 Prosthecobacter sp. | reverse complement strand
GGCGGATATGCCACGGCGCTATGAAATGGTTGCCAAAGAAGTCTCGCAGCACCGAGCCAATTTTAGGAAGCTCTACACATTGATCGAAACTCAGCGCCGAATCTTTGATTACCCTACCCTCATCACATATGGCAAGGTTCGCTGGCAGTCGGCAAATCATCGGTACCAATTTCGGATAGGAGTGCCAGACGATAAAATGGCGTTTTCAGGAAGGGATGTGATTTCGGAGTTTTATCTCTATACCGACATCAATGGGGTCATTCTCGAAAAGAACCCCGTGGTTTCTAACTGGTAGCTTACGCTGTGGAACGACTCCCTAACCCATGACCTTCCTCGTCCCAGCGCTGCTCCTCGCCCTGCCGCTCGCGGCGCTGCCGGTGGTCATTCATTTGATTCACCTATATCGGCGGCGGCAGGTGAAGTGGGCGGCGATGATGTTTCTGCGCATGGCGCAACGCATGAACAAGGGGCTGTCGCGGTTGCGGCAGATTTTGATCCTGGCGTTTCGCGTGCTGGCGGTGGCGGCGATCTTGTTTGTGATCACGCGGCCGATGGCGGGCGGTTTGCTCGGGCTAACCGGCGGCGTGCCGGATACGGTGATCGTGCTGCTCGACCGCTCGGCAAGCATGGAGCAGCAAAACCTCGCCACCGGCACCAGCAAGCGCGCTGCAAGCCTCGCGAAGCTGTCGCAGGCCTTGCGTGACACGGTGGGCACGCGCTCGAAGCTCGTGCTCATCGAAAATGCGCATCTGCAGCCGCAGTTGCTCGAAAAACCGGAGTCGCTCGTCGATCTGCCGCTCACCGGCGCCACGGATACGACGGCGGACATTCCCGCGCTGCTGCAAGGCGCGCTCGATTACATCACCACGAATCAAACCGGCCGCACGGACGTGTGGGTGCTCAGTGATCTGCGACAAAGCGACTGGGATGCCGCGAGCGGACGCTGGCAGGCGCTGCGCAGCGCCTTCACCAGCCTCAAGGGCCTGCGCTTTCATCTGCTGGCCTATGCGCAGCCTGCGCCGCAGGATTTGAGCGTCGCCGTCGAGCGCGTGATGCGCCGCGAGACCGCCGACAAGGCCGAACTGCTGCTCGATCTGCGCATCACACGCGACACCGCCTCGCCCGCGCCCACCGAACTGCCGCTGCGTTTCGTCATCAATGACGTGAGCACCACGATGAAGGTGGAGATGAAGGACGCGCAGCTCGTGCTGCAAGGCTACGCCATTCCCATCGACAAAACGACGAAGCGCGGCTCCGGCCGGGTCGAACTGCCCGCCGACGCATCGCCATCGGACAACGTCTTCCACTTCGTTTTTGATGAACCCGCCGTGTTGCGCTCCCTCATCCTCACCGACGACGAAACCGAAGCCGGCCCGCTACAAGCCGCACTCGAAGCCGCTGCCGATCCCACTCGCAAATACGCCGCGACCATCCTGCCCGTCTCCCGCGCCGCCGAAATCGCCTGGGACGACACCGCGCTTATCATTTGGCATGCCGCTTTGCCCAAGGCGGATGATTTGATCACGCAACAGCTCACGAATCATCTCAAAACCGGCCGCAGCATCCTGTTTCTGCCCATCGAAACACCGAACACCGAAACCTTCGGCGGTTTGCATTGGGGCGCATGGAGCGGCGACAGCAAACCCGCCGCTGTCGAGTGGTGGCGCAACGATACCGGCCTGCTCGCCAACACACGCAGCGGCACCGCGCTGCCCGTCGGTGAACTCGAAGTCAGCCGCCACTGCGAGATCCTCGGCGAAGGTACGCCGCTCGCCCGTCTCGGCGAAAACGTGCCGCTCCTCATGCGCGCCGATCTTCCCGGCGAAGGCGGCGCGTGGTTCCTCGGCACGCTGACCGGTTCCGGTTCATCGAGTCTGGCCCGCGATGGCGTGGTGATGTTCGCGATGTTGCATCGTGCGCTGAACGCCGGCGCCCGCAGCCTCGGAAAAGCCCAGCAGCGCGAAGCTGCGTCGGCCGAGTCTTTGAACGACTGGAAGCGCCTCGGTGAAACCATGTTGAGCTCCGAGCAGTCGCTGCGTGCCGGAGTGCTCACCAAAGACGACAAACTCATCGCCCTGAATCGCCCGCTGCGCGAAGACCGTCCCGAAACGCTCGGCAAGACCGCTCTCGCCGAACTGTTTGCCGGACTCGATCATCACATCATCGAAGACCAGGTCGAAAACGAAACCAGCCTCGCCAGTGAGATCTGGAGAACGTTCCTGTTCTTGATGGCGCTGGCGTTGCTTGGCGAGGCGCTGCTTTGCATGCCGGGGAAACTTGACCCACAACCCTCTCCTGCCACATGATGCGCCTGTCGTCCTCGAACTCGTCCTCGAACTCGTCCTCGATTCTATCGGGTTCGACGGGTCTGCGATGTTCGAGCCATGCCAAGGCATCGCTGGCGGAGGTTTGGTCGAAGCTCGAAAAGGATGCGCGCTGTTGTGCATTCGATCTATCGAGGACGAGTTCGAGTAGGAGGACGAGGACGACGCCAAGCGTTGGCGAGAGAGGCATATTCCAATGACACCCACCAGTTCACAGCTCGTCTTCAATCCCACGCCCGTCGCGTTCGCGGTCGGTGTGGCGTTTGTTGTCGCGATTGCGGGTCTCGCGTTCATGGCGTGGCGTCGCAGTGGCTATCGCAAGTTCATGGGCTGGTTGGAATTGCTGCGCGTGATCATCGCCATCGGCATTGCGGTCACACTGTTGCAACCGGAATGGCTGGAGACGTTCAAACCGGAGACGAAGCCGGTGCTGGCCGTGCTGCATGATATTTCGGGCAGCATGAGCACCAAGGATGTCACTCGCGGCACGCAGGTGATCTCGCGTGAAGAAACGGCGAAGCCGTTGATTGAGCCAAAGCTGTGGGAACCGCTTAAACAACGCATGGATGTTGTCATCGAGCCGTTTTCGTCAGCGCAAACGCCAGCGGCGGAAGGCACCGACATTCACGCCGCGCTCGCCAGCGTGCTGGAACAACAGCCGAACCTCAAAGCAGTCGTGTTGATCAGCGATGGCGACTGGAACACCGGCAGCGCACCCGCACAGGCCGCCACACGACTGCGCATGCGCGAGGTGCCGGTGTTTGCTGTGCCGACGGGTGCGGAGACGCGACTACCGGATGTTGAATTGACGAGCTTTGACGTGCCAACCTTCGCCGTGGCTGGCAAACCGTTGCGCATTCCGTTCGTGATCGACAGCTCGCTGCCGCGCGATGAAGTCGTGATGCTGGAGATGAAAGCGTCGAGCGGCGAAATCATCACCAAAGAGGTCACGCTGCCTGCCATGGGCCGCTTGCAGGACGCCATCGCGTGGAAACCGGACAAACCGGGCGAGGTGAAGCTCACGCTGACAATTCCGAAGACGCCCAACGAACGTTATCCCGAAAACAACTCGCAGGAAGCGCCGCTCTCGATCCGCAAGGAGCAGCTCCGCGTGCTGGTGATCGAAACTTTCCCGCGTTGGGAGTATCGCTACCTGCGCAATGCGTTGGAGCGCGATCCTGGCGTCGAGGTGAGCTGCCTGCTGCTCCATCCCGGTCTCGGCAAAGCGGGTGCGGGCCGTGGTTATTTGAAAGCGTTCCCGAAGGACGAGGAGCTGACGAAGTTCGATGTCGTGTTCCTCGGCGATGTCGGTTTGGAGAAAAGCCAGCTCACCGCCGCGCACTGCATCGCGTTGCAAAAGCTCGTGCGCGATCAAGCGGGCGGCCTCGTCTTCATGCCGGGCTTCCATGGCTATCAATCCACGCTGCAAGACACACCGCTGGCCGATCTGCTGCCCGTCGTGTGGGATGCCGCCCAGCCACGCGGTTGGGGATCGTCATCGCCGGGTAAATTTGCGCTGACGGAAGCCGGAACGCGCAGTCTTTTGACGAAGCTCGAAGACAGTGACGAGGCGAGTGCGCGCGTGTGGGGCACGCTGCCGGGCTTTCAATGGTATGCACCCGCCCTGCGCGCCAAAGCAGGCACTGAAGTGCTCGCCACACATGGCAGCGAGTCGAATCAGTATGGCCGCGTACCGTTGATCGTGACGAAGACCTACGGCGCAGGCAAAATCCTCTTCATGGGCACCGACGGCGCATGGCGCTGGCGCAAGGGAGTGGAGGACAAATACCACTACCGCTTCTGGGGTCAGGTGGTGCGCTGGATGGCCTACCAGCGCAACATGAGCAGCGGTGACAGCATGCGCCTGTTTTACTCTCCGGATCGTCCACGCACGGGCGATGTGCTCACGCTCAACGCGAACGTAATGAGCCTCACCGGTGAACCGTTGCGTGACGGAGCCGTCATTGCTCAAATCGCCGCGCCGAGCGGTAAAGTATCGAGCGTGCGCCTCATCCCGGCTGGTGAGGAGGCGTGGGGATTGTTCAACGGCACCTTCACGCCAACCGAGCCGGGTGAGCATCGGGTGCAGCTCACCTGCGCGGAGGCAGGGTCATCATTGGAGGCGAAAATTTCGATTCAGGGCGTCAGCCGTGAAAAACGCGGCCAACCCGCGCGGCTGGAGGTGCTGCGTGAGATCGCGCAGTTCACCAAGGGCCAGATGCTCGATGCCAGCGATCCTGCGGCCGTTGTTGCGGCTATTGCCGGGATGCCGGAGCCAGCCATTCAGGAGCGCCGCCTACCGCTGTGGGCGCATCCGGCCTGGGCGGGGCTGCTGGTCACGCTGATGGGCCTATTTTGGGTCGGAAGAAAGGCCGCCGGGACGTTCTAAACCCCCAATCAAAAGCTCGTCACAGACGTTTCATCAGGATAACATCCCCCTATTATGAAAACAGAACTGCCGGTCATCCTCGAAACGAAGCTCGCGGATTTTCGCAAGCGGGTCTGGATTGTGAAGCTTACCGAAGGGCTGCTCGCGGGCATTGTTGGTGTTTATGTATCTTACTTGGTGCTGTTCTGCCTGGATCGCGTCATGGAAACGCCCATGTGGACCCGAGGCATCCTCATGCTGAGTGGAACAGCGGTGCTGGCTCTTGGGTTGCCGCTGAAATGGCACAGGTGGGTTTGGCGTCAGCGACGGCTGGAGGATGCAGCGCGGCTTCTGCGATGGAAATTTCCGCGACTTGGAGATCAGTTGCTCGGCATCGTGGAATTGGCACGACTGGAATCAGGCGAAGCAGGCCGCAGTGAACGACTGGTTCAGGCGGCCATGGCGCAAACAACGGAAGCCGTGAAAGATCGGGATCTTCGTGAAGCTATGCCGGATCGGCTGTTGAAGAAATGGACATGGGCAACGGTTGCGCTTTTCGTGGCTTTTTTAACATTGGATTATGCCATGTCAGAGGCTTCAATGAATGCGATGGCACGCTGGCTGATGCCATGGCGGAATATTGAACGTTTCACTTTCGCGAAAATTGAAAAACTGCCGGATCGTCTCGTCGTGCCGTATGCGGAGCCGTTTGATTTGAAGGTGCAGCTCGACAAGGACACGCGCTGGTCGCCCTCGCAGGCGAAGGCGCGGATCGGTGATCAGCCGGTAGTCGTGAGCGGCCTGAAGGAGCAGGAGTATCCGCTGGCGTTTCCGCCGCAGAAGGAAGACGCGGCGCTGTCGCTATCGCTCGGCGATGTGCGCAAGACATTGAATGTGCTGCCACGCACGCGGCCGGAACTGACGGCGCTGTCGGTGCGCACGCGGCTGCCGACGTATTTGAAATACAAGACGGAACCCGTGATCGAGGTGCGCGGCGGTTCGGTGAGCGTGCTGAAAGGTGCGAAGGCGGCGCTGGAGGCGACGGCATCGCGTGAGCTGGCGTCAGCCGAAGTCGATGGCGAGACGGAAAAGGTTTCAGGCGCGAAGGTGACGACGCCATTCCGTGAAATCGCCGAAGATGCCGAGAAGCGGGTGATGTGGAAGGACCGCGATGGCTTGACGCCGCGTGAGCCGCTCGTTTTGAAGATCAACGCGATCGAAGACGAAGCGCCGCGTCTCGCTGCGCGGCGTGAAACGCAGGAGCAGGTGGTGCTCGACTCGGAGGTGGTCGTGTTTGATGTCGATGTGCAGGACGACTTCGGCATCCAGCGCACGGGCCTCGAATGGCGCAGCGTGAACGATGACAAGACGAAGGGCGACAAGATCGCCGCCGCCGGCGAGCCGGAGAAGAAGACGCTGGCGGCGAAGGCGACCTTCTGCGCGACGCGTGACGGCGTGGAGCCGCAGACGCTCGAAATCCGCGCCTGGGCGGAGGATTACCTGCCGAAGCG
>DAORHS010000277.1:0-6243 GCA_035438165.1 Prosthecobacter sp. | reverse complement strand
GAGGGTGGTGTAGATCGAGGTCAGCACTGTGATGGCGACCAGGGCGGCAGCATAAAGCCAGAATTCCTGCATCGGTGTGATGCCTGGATTGACGAACACCTTCCAGCCCAGCACCAGCAGCACCGTGGGCACCCAGAGGCGCGATCCGCTGGCCAGAAGCCGCGTCACCAAAAACACGGCGGAGGAACGACGGCGTGTCTGGGGGCCAAAGCGCACTTCGAGAAATTCATACACGCTGACCACGCCATGCCGGTAATACGCCGGGATGAACACGGCACTGACCACCACGCGGGCGAGCAGGTAGCCCGCCATGAGCTGGATGTAGGTGTAGTTGCGCAGCGCGTAGCCCTCGCCAGGAGCGCCAAAAAAGGTCCCCGCGCTGATCTCCGCCGCGAGGATGGATGCCAGCACCGCCCACCATGCGATCTGACGATCGCCCAGCGTGAAGCCCTCCATGCTGCCGCTTTTGCTGCGCTGCGAGAGGCCGATGCCGATGATGAGGGCAAAGTAACCGAAGATGACCAGAGCGTCGAGGAGGTAGGGCATGGCATGTGTGGTGCGAAGTCTCGCTGCAAAGCACCACGCACGTCAAGCTTTCCGGCCTATTGCTTCTTCGTGACGTTCTCGAGTTCCAGGCGCGGCTGGGCGTGCACGATGATCCTCTGCTGAACGGACGTGCCGCGTGGCGAGACGACCGTCACCTCCTCATACACCTTGCCGCAGTCCGCATTGGTCAGCGGACGATTGATCAGCCGGCGGGTCATCACCGTGGCGTCTCCCAGCTGCTGTCTCGTCACATAACCGGTCGGAGTGCTCAGGCCGGTGGCCACAGGCACGCCGCGCTGGTTGTAGAGGGTCTGTGGTTTGGCACATTGCGTCATGGTCATTGATCCGATGACGAGAGTTGTGCAAACGGTGAACTTCTTCAGGCAGGACATGGTTGGTATCGTGTATAGGGTTGGTTCCACGTGGATGTGGACTGCATTTGATTGCGACCTGGACCGGTCGTTCAAAGAGTTTGCAATTATCTCACAACCAGCATGTTACATTATAGTCACCGGCATTTGGCCGCCTCCGCCTGAATGTAGGAGATCAGTTCAATCAATTGCTGCAAAAGCTCTCGCAACTCGTTGTTCGCCCGCTAGCATCCGGCCCCGAATGTCCGCCGCCACTTTCATCAAAGAACTCCGCCATAACTGGAAAACCATCGGCGCGGTGGCTCCCTCCAGCCCGGCGCTGGCGGAGCGCATGATGGAGGCCGCCGGCGTCTGGCAGGCACGCAGGATTTTGGAGCTTGGTCCCGGCACCGGCGCCTTCACCGAGGCCATCGCCGACGCCATGCCGCATGATTCCAATTATGTGGGCATCGAACTCAACAACACGTTCGTTCAGCAGCTCCGGCCCCGCTTTCCGCGCCTGCGTTTCGAATGCGCGGACGCACAGCACTTCGATTTTTCGCAGGCGCTCGCCGACGGCGAAAAGTTCGACGCCATCATCAGCGGCCTGCCGTGGGCGGCGTTCCCACGCTGCCTGCAGGAGGCCATTCTGAACAACGTGCTGCCGCATCTCGCTCCTGGCGGCTGCTTTGCCACCTTTGCCTACTGGGGCTTTCACAAGCTGCCCAGCGGTCGGCAGTTCCGCTCCCTGCTGCATGAGATGACCCACGGTGTCGAAACCGGCCGCATCGTCTGGGGCAACATGCCGCCCGCCTTCGTCTATCTCGCCCGCAAGGCGTGAAGGGCATCCCCCCCTCCTGCGGGATTGCAGAATTCGGCATCGACATCGGCACCGGCACTCGCTTTGATCGGCCCATGTTCCGGTTTCTCCTGCTCCTCCCCTTCCTGACCACCCTCGCCTTGGCCGCCGACTCGAAAACGAAGTCGGACGACACGGTCAAGCCCGGCGTCCGCTCGCCCATCACCTTCCAGCGTTCGCCGCAGGTGTCCGACAATGAGCAGATCAAAATGCGCATGCACGCCATGGAGACTCCGCCGCCCTTCAGCATTGGCATGGAGAAGTTCGACATCATCGTGCCGAAGAAATACAAGAAGGGCGATCCGCACGGTCTCTTCATCTGGGTCAGCCCCAGCAATGCCCCTTCGCTCTCTCCCGAATGGGAGGCGGTGCTGGCCGAAAAGAAGCTCATCTTCGTCGGCGCCCACAATTCCGGCAACAACCGCGAGGTCTTCGCACGCATGCGCATGGCCGTCGATGCCAACGACAACATGCGCGACCTCTACGACATCGACGACAAGCGTGTTTACGTCTCCGGCTTCTCCGGCGGCGGTCGTGTCGCCAGCATGCTCGGGGTCACCTACGCCGACATGTTCACCGGCACCATCGCCTTCATGGGCACCAATTTTTACACCGACATCGTGACTCTCGACAAGACCGAGGTCTTCGAGGCACGCTACATCCCGCACGAGGAAATCGCCGCCCAGGCCAAGACCGACTGCCGCTACGTCCTCGTCACCGGTGAGAAGGATTTCAACCTCAAGAACACCAGCGCCATCTATGAAAACGGCTTCCTCAAGGAAGGTTTCAAGTCGGTCGAACTCATGAACATCCCCGGCCAGGGCCACCAGCCTCCGAAGGCCGAGTGGCTCAAGAAAGCGATTGAGTTCCTCGACGGTAAAAAGTGATCACCAGCGTCGCCGTCGCGATAGCGTCGAGTGCGTCGGCCCTCCGGCGCTTTCGGAAGTCTCCTGGCCAGCGAAAGCTCCAGAGGGCTGGAGCACTCCAAAACGCTCACGCGCCAATTCTCACCGTGGATCGCTCACACGGCCGAAAAACAAGCACGCGCCACTTTCCGAATGCTGGATGGCAAAGAGGAACGGTCGGTCGGCTTTGAGTTCGATGGGTTTTGGCTTCTCCACGATAGCTACTGCACCCCGCATCATTACCACCGCTGTCGCTGCGGCGGCCTCGGTGCCTTTTTCGTCGAGTTCGAGGAAGGTTTTGTGGAAGACCTCGCTGATGCAGAGGTAGTCATCCGGCTTCTTGGGTGCCATCGCGTCGAAATCGGCGCTGCCGCGTGGTTTGTCGAAGGCCGTCGTCATGCCCATCTTTTGCAGCACCTCGCCCAGCGGCACCGTCGGCGGCGTGATCTTGAATTTTGGCAGATGCAGGATCACCTCGCGAGTCTCTGACTTTGCGCAGGCGAGCAGCGTTTCCGCCGTCAGCTTCTTCTCCACGTCTGAAACGCCACCGACGTCATCCGGCACGATGAGCAGGAAATGCAGATCATTGCCCGCATACGGCAGCGTCACCGCCTGAAAGCCGCTTCCGTTCAAATACCGCATGTGCTCCTGTTTGCTCATTGTTGGCACTTCGGCGGTCGTTTTGGCTCCGTTGACATGAAATGGCTTCGGAGCTGTCGCCTGCACGTTGAAGTCGTCCGCCCACGCCGCTTTGAAATACAGCGCGTTCACCAAAACGAGCCTTGTCTCCTTGCTGAGGCCGTTTTCGGGGATCAAGTCGCGAATGCGCTTCTGCGTCTGCTTTTCCACCCAGCCATTGATCTCCCGCGTGGCTCCGGCGTGGTCCTTGAGGAAGTTCATGAACTCCATCGGTGCTCCAAAATGGCTCTTCACGCTCGAAAGGAACGTCTCGCGGAATTCATAGCCCTGCTGCCCAAAGAGACGGTTCGCCACATGCAGCTTCAGCGCCTCGCCGGAACCGCCAAATTTCTTCATCTGCTCCACCTCCTTTGCCGAGTTCTCCCGTGCCTCTTCCAAAGCCTCATTCAGCGCCGCAAAGGACTC
This sequence comes from Prosthecobacter sp., assembly GCA_035438165.1. Lineage (GTDB taxonomy): Bacteria > Verrucomicrobiota > Verrucomicrobiia > Verrucomicrobiales > Verrucomicrobiaceae > Prosthecobacter. Next base: position 2,479 of record DAORHS010000277.1, on the reverse strand, counting down.
TTCCAGCGCCTCCTTGTCCTTTGGCAAATGCAGCACCCGCGCCATCTCCTCCTGCGTCGCGCCGCTCGCCCCGAGATAAGTCATCCCCAGCGCTGACTGGATCGAGTACGGCGAAAGGCAAACGTTCCCCGCCTTCGGCATCTGCCGGTGCAGGTCGAGCCCGAGCGCATTCACCGCCTGCGCAGCAGAATCTGACGTGGCGGCCAGCGATGAGGATGCTGAAACCAACAAGGCAAGAGCGAGGATTTTCATCCCCACGATCCTGAGCGGTCACAGGCAAGACTGCCAGTTAATTTACGCCTTCTTCTTCAACTGCGGGAAGAGCACCACATCGCGGATGCCTTCGGCACCTGTGAGCATCATGATCAGGCGGTCGATTCCGATGCCGATGCCGCCGGCGGGCGGCATGCCGTGCTCGAGGGCGAGGATGAACTCCTCGTCGATCTTCTGCGTTTCTTCACCGGCCTGATGCTCCAGACGCTCGCGCTGGACGATGGGGTCGTTCAGTTCGGAGTAACCGGGGCTGATCTCCTGGCCGTTGATGATGAGTTCGTACACATCGACAATGGAATCGTCCTCGGCGTTCTGCTTCGCCAGCGGCACGAGTTCTTTCGGGCAATGGGTGACGTAAAGCGGATCGAATTGCGGAGCCTCGACGAGGCGCTCAAACACATGCTGAGTGACCTCATAGTCCTCGAAATTTGGCCCGATCTCGACACCCAGCTCCTTCGCACGCGCCTTGCGCTGCTCCGGTGTGTACTCATACCACTTCGGATCAACACCCTTCAGCAGGTCCGTGTAGCGTACACGCCGCCATGGCCGCTCGAGATTGATCGTGCGCGTCACATTGCCGTCTTCGTCCTTGTGCTCGATCTTCAGTCCGCCGCAGAAGGTTTCCGCCAGGTGGCAGATCATGCCTTCGACGAGATCGGCCATCTTCTCGAAGTCCGCATAGGCCCAGTAGGCTTCCAGCATCGTGAACTCCGGATTGTGACGGCGGCTCATGCCTTCGTTGCGGAAATTGCGGTTCAATTCAAAGATCTGCGTGAAGCCCGCCACCAGCAGGCGCTTCAGGAACAGCTCCGGCGCGATGCGCAGGAACATCGGCTGGTTCAATGCGTGGAAGAAGGTCTCAAACGGCTTTGCCGCCGCACCGCCGGGCACGTCCTGCATCATTGGTGTCTCCACTTCGAGGAAACCGCGCTCCTGCATGTAGTTGCGGATCGCCGCGACCATCTTGCTGCGCGTCACGAAGATCTCGCGGCTGCGGTCATTGGAAATGAGATCGAGGTAGCGCTGGCGGTACTTGATCTCCTTGTCGGCGACGCCGTGCCACTTGTCCGGCAGCGGACGCAGCGCCTTCGACAGCGGCGTGAGCTTCTTGATGTGGATGGACCGCTCTCCGCGCTTAGTGATGAAGGTAAAGCCCTCCACTCCGACGAAGTCGCCGATATCGACGAGCTGGTTGAACTGCACGTAGGCCTCGTCGCCCACATCGCCTTTGCTGAGGTAGCACTGCATGCGGCCGCTGATGTCGCCGAGGTCAAAGAACGTCGCCTTGCCCATCTCACGGCGGGACAGGATGCGGCCCGCCACGCGAACTTCGAGGCCCTCGGTGAAGTCCGCTTTCAGCGCGCCGGGCTGGTGGGTGGTGTCAAAACGGCTGCCGAACGGGTTCAATCCGGCCTTCACCTGTCCGTCGAGCTTTTCGCGGCGGATTTGCAGGAGTTCGGATTCGGAATGTTCGGGGGCTGGCGTCGGTTGCATGGTCGTTCGGATGAGTGGGCCGAGTTCTTAGCCGCTCCCACAGCTTTTGCCACTGCAAATGCCGTACTCACAGAGCGCGAGTACGGCGAGCGTGTCCACCGTAGCCTTGGCGAAGGTGGAAGCCTGCTCGCCACTTTTCCTCAGCGCTTACGACAAGCACAAAAGCCCACCGCTTGGCCCACCATGCCGCAGGAAAGACAGGCGAGTTAAAAACTCGCGCTCCGGCTCATTTCGCGTCGTAGAACGGGAAGAGCTGCTTGATCTCCGCCATCGTCGGACGGCGGCCGTATTCGCAGACCTCGAAGGTCTCGGCATACTTCACTGCCTTGCCCTTCTCGGGGCCGTAAAATTTCACCAGCAGGTCGCGATACTTCTCCGCCTCGCTGCCCTGGCGCGCACCCCAGCGGCGTTTCAGCCAGGCGCGCCGACCGGCCTCGTCGCTGGCGGGCGGCACGCTCTTGACATGCGCCTCAGAGCCACCGGCACCGCCTTCGTAGTGCTGGGAGGTCAGTTCGTGCAAGCCATCGAGCTTCTGCTCAAAGGAGTCGTCCACGCTCACCGCGATGTCAGGCGTGAAGGGATAAGGCTTCTGAAAACCGTCGCTCGAATACAGGAACACCGGGCTCTTCTTCAAATGCGGCACATCCGGGCAGATGAACGGCACCGTGACCATGAACGCCGCGTCCTGGATCAGCACGCCGACATAACGATG
>DAORHS010000276.1:0-6250 GCA_035438165.1 Prosthecobacter sp. | reverse complement strand
CGGCGCTTTTCGCCGCCGCTGAGCGTGATGGCAAGGTTTTCGGCGACATGGTCGATGCCGAATTTTTCCATGAGGGACTGGGTCTGCTCCTCGCGCTCCCGGCGGGTGTAGGGCTGGGTCTCCATGACGGCCATGATGTTTTCGCGCACGGTCAGCCGGCGGAAAATGGACTCCTCCTGGGGCAGGTAGCCCATGCCGAGCCTGGCACGCATGAACATCGGCTCGTGCGTGGCGTCTTTGCCATCGAACATGACCCTGCCGCCGTTCGGCTGAACGAGACCGACGATCATGTAAAAGGTGGTTGTCTTGCCGGCGCCGTTCGGGCCGAGGAGTCCGACGATTTCGCCGCTTTTGACCTCAATATCGACCCCGTTCACCACGGCGCGTCCGTCATAGACTTTTTTCAGCCCCTGAGTGTGCAGCAGGGTGGTCTCGCCCTGGCTCTCTGCCATGACGTCCGTCAACGGTGTCACGTCGGGTTCCGCCAGGGAGAGCATGGCTTCCTGGCTGCCCGTCTTCGTCGATCTCTTCTTTCGTACGGCCATGTTCACTGCGGTTGGGGGGCCATGCCGCTGCGGCTCTTGGGGGTGGCTTCCTCCCCCTGCAGAATGATCGTCTCATTGCCGCCTGTGGTGGTGAGCTTGCCGCCCTTGTCGATGATCATGATGCAGCCTGCTTCCGTGGCTTTGTGCAGTTGGTTACCCGCCTGCACCTGGGGCCATTCGTAGAGGGTGGTGATGCCGGTTTTGCCGTCATACACCAGGTGCTTGCAATGCCCGATCTGCAGTTCGCCGTCCTCGGCGATTTTTTCGATGGTGACCATCGGGCCGCGGGCGTCGGCCTTGTCGATGGGGGGTGGGCCGTTGTTCTCTTTTTGGGCCGGTGCCAGAATGTCGGAGTCCTTGGTGGGCGGAGCGGTGCTTTTGGGTTTGGAGGCACCGAGGACGCCGCCCTCCTGTTTGGCCATGAAGAGCTCGAGTGCCTCGCACTCGATGTACATCTGCGGGTGGCGTGCCTTCACATCGCCAGTGTAGATGCCGTAGCCGAGGTTGGCGTCAAAAAAAGCGCTCTTCTGGGCGGTGATGAGGATTTGGCCTTTGGTGGCCTTGGGCACCTCGTCCAGATTCAGAGGCTCCAGCGGTTTCGGCTGGGGGCCGACCGGCGGCGGTGGCGTTTCAACCACGGCGGCACCAGGTGTGGCGGCAGGTGTTGCAGCGCCTGCGGAATTGCCCTGCATCAGGGACTGCGCGGCTTGGAGCGCCTTCTGCCGCATCTCGGCGGCTTCGGGGGAGATCAGCATCTCCTTGGCCTTGTCCTTCACCTCATCAGGCACCTGTTTGACGGCCGTCTTGGCGGCTTCGATGGCCTTGGCTTTCGCCTCCTCGTCCACCTTCTTTTTCCGAAAGTCAAAGAGCGGGCGCGTGCCTCCCGGGCCCTGAGCCCATGCGCCTGTGCTGCCGAGCAGCAGAGCGATGCAAAGAATGGCGGACGTCTTCATGTCACTTGGAGGGGCGTGGTTCGCGGGGGGGCTCTATCTCGCCGCTGAGACCGCTGCTGTCAAAGATCACCATGCGGATGTTTCCCGTCATGCGGCCCTGGTTTTTGGAGGTGTCGAAAATCAGGCTGTCGCCCGCGATCTCGAAGTCGGCGCGGCTCACGCGGCTGCGCTCGGTGCTGCGCAGGACGCCGCCGCTGGTGGCCATCTGGTAAAAGGCGGTCTTCAGGTCGATGCGCAGATCTTTCCCGGGATCGGCATTGAACATCTGCACCACGAGCTTCTCCGCGTAGAGACGCTCGTCGTCCACCCGGCGCACCACATCCGCAGTGATCAGGGAGGTGCGGCGGCCGGTGGCGTCGAAAGACGGGATCACCGCGCCCTTGTTCACCGCGCCCGGCGGCACCATCTGCAGGAAGGCGCTCATGCCAGAATCGTCCGCAGCGGGCTGCTGGGCCGCTGCGAACATGACCAAGCCCGCCATCACGCCGAGCATGATGGAAATCGCCAGCCTGCGGCGGCGGAGCAGTTCAAGTGATGTCGCGAACAAGGCCATGAATCTTCCTCAAGGTTTCCACCACTTCCGCGATCTGCGAAAGGGGGATTTGATTGGGACCATCGGAAAGGGCGTTTGCCGGATCCGGGTGGGTTTCCATGAAAACACCGTCACAGCCCGTGGCCACCGCGGCGCGTGCGAGCACCGGGGCCAGCTTGCCGTCACCGCCGGTCGCCGTGCCCAGCCCGCCGGGGCGCTGCACGCTGTGCGTCGCATCCATCACCACGCGGTAGCCGAGCTCCCGCATCCAGTAGAGTGAACGCATGTCGGCCACGAGGTTGTTGTAGCCGAACGTGGTGCCGCGTTCGGTGAACATGAAATGCTGGCAGCCGGCGCTCACGAGTTTGTCAGCAATATTACGCACGTCCCACGGCGCGAGGAACTGGCCCTTCTTCACATTCACCGCCCGGCCCGTTTCACCGGCAGCGAGGATCAGGTCCGTCTGCCGGCAGAGGAAGGCCGGGATCTGCAGCAGATCGATGTGTTCCGCCGCCTGTCGGGCCTCTTCCGCCGTGTGGATGTCCGTCGTCACCGGCACGCCCAGCTTCGTGCCGATCCGTGCCAGCAGTTTGCAGCCCGCCTCACAGCCGAGACCGCGATACGAGGAAATGGCGCTGCGGTTGGCCTTGTCATAGGACGCCTTGAAAATCCAGCGCCAGCCGTGCTGTTTCGCCATCGCGTCGAGCTTTTCAGCCACCCCCCAGATGAATTCCTCGCTCTCGATCACGCAGGGACCGAGCATCAACACCGGCTCCGTGCCATCCATCGACACCGCCCCAATTTTCACCACCGGAAGAGAGAACATCCCCATAAAAACTTGAATTTGATCCTGTGAGCCCCGCTCCAGAATCGGTTTGAAGTTCTCCAACCCCGTCGTGCGGCCCGCTGGTTCAAAATGTAGCGGGAGGGACGGAGATGACAACGGGAGATTCACCCCTCTGGCGAGCTTTTACAGAACACTTCTTCGCAATTCCGCAGCCAAAGTCAGCGCAGGGACTGCCAGCCTGGCGCTCACTGCTGCATCCTCGCCTGCCATGCACGAAATGCGCCTACCTTGCAGGGAGCGTCTATTTTTGGGGAATCAACGCTCGAAAATCGGGGCGTGCAAGCAGGGGGGCAAAGGCTTTCCATTTGGGAAGCTCCGCCGCATCTTTGTATCCGTTGGCAATGGCCTGACGGAGCAGTCCCACGGCCTGTTTGGAATATAATTCGGCACTTTGCAGCCGCTGTGGTGGCGTTAGCGCTGGGTCTTTCGCTGCCAGTGGGACGCATTGGGCCACATAAAAGGCGGCCTGGTGGTCTGCCATCCCAACCTTGGGATAGAGCTTGGGCAGTTCGAGCGCATGGGCCAATGTCGCGGCATGGTCTCCCATGCTAAGACAGACTTCACTCAAGGCCATGAGATGGTTCCGCTGGAACTGACGATAGCCAGGATTTTTCGGCTCGCTGGCAATTGCTTGTCCTTGTGCCATGACGGCTCGTTCATACAGCTGGCGCGCTGCCTGCCACTGCTGGCGCTGGCGCAGCGGTTTTGCCAGATTATGCAGGCAAGCACCCAGCAAACTTTGATAACCCGGCTGCTGGGGAAAACTCGCCGTCAGTTTTTCCACGATCTCCACCGCACGCCGGCATTTCCGCTCCGCTTCCTCGCTATCGCCACGATCCAACAGGAACAGCCCCAGATTGGTGCAACTGCTTGCCAGTCCTTTTTGGTAAGCCGCCACAAGAGGAAAGTCGGCAACCAATTGCTCCTTGATCTCCAGACCGCGCTGATAGGCGGCGGCCGCCGCCTCATCTTGCTTGCGCTTATGCCACAGATTGCCCAAGTTGTTATGCACACTGGCTAGACTATTCCGGTAGGCTGGGATCTTGGGAAACTCGTCCACCAGTTGCTCACGAAGCTCCACCGCACGCTGATACAACGCCAGCGCCTCCTCGCCTTGATTGTAATCACTGAGCAAGATGCCAAGGCTGTACAGGCTGCCGGACACTTCGTCCCGATATTCCGGCACTTTCGGAAACTCGCCCGTCAGTTGCTCACGAATCTTCAACGCCTGTCGATACGCGGCCTCTGCTTCGACTCGTTGGTCACGGTCGCGCAACAGGACGCCCAGAGCATGATGACTGCGCCCAAGTGCCTGCCGGTAATCCGGGGCAGCGGGGAACTTTGCTGCCAGTTGCTCCCGCAAAGCCAGCGCGCTCCGATAAGCCTGTTCCGCAGCCCCTCCCTGACCGTGTGCGCTGAGCAGATTCGCCAAATTGTGATGGCTGTCGGCCAGATCTCGCCGGTATCCCGGCACCGTGGGAAAATTTTTCACCAGGTTTTGCCGGGTTGCCAACGCCTCACGGTAAACCGTCTCCGCCTCTGCTTTGCCTTGCATTTCGAGCACAATCCCCAGCGAGTTCTGCGTACTGGCAAGCATGTGCTGGTATTCTGGATCGGTGGGAAAGTCGGCTGCCAGTTTTTGCTCAATCTCGATGGCGCGTTGGTAAGTTGCTTCCGCGTGACCATCACCATGCTCCTCGAACAAGCCGCCGAGATTGTGATACAAGCGAGCCAGTTCCTCCCGCGAGCCACGTGTTGATTTAAATTTGGCTGACAAATCCTCGCGGATTTCCAACGCACGCTTGTAAGCCTTCGCTGCTGCCAACGCTTGGCCGCGTTCACGGAGACCATTGCCCAGACTGCTGTAGCTACTGGCCAAATCGCGTTGGTAAACTGCCACCGTTGGATGATTGCTGATCAACCGTTCCCCAATCTCCAGCGCACGTCGAATGGCCGACTCCGCTTCCTCTCCCTGGCCCGCCGTCTTGAACAGCAGGCCCAAATTATTGAAACTGCCGACCAACAAATTCTGGTACTGCGGCTCGGTGGGGACATCCGCGACGAGTTTTTCCGCCACGGCAATCTTTCGTTCCATGGCCGTTTTCGCCCCAGCCAAATCACCGATGGAATGATAGACCGATGCCAGTTTGCCGAGCATCAGCGCCTGCTCGTGCCGCAGTTCCGGGTCCGCGCTTTTCTGAGCGACCAACTGCTCGTAAAACGGCACGGCCGATTCCAGCAATTGTTTGCGCAAGTCGTGAAAGTCCGCCTCGTTCAGACGCGGATCGGCAGTTACTTGGGTCAGATATTTGTCCACCGCCTCGCGCGCTTTCGCAAAATTTGCCTCCGAGGCGGCCAGAGCCACCCGTGTGTCTGCCTCCGCCCGGGTGGCTCGTGCCGCCTGCCAGGTGCTGACCACGATGCCCGCCGCCAAAGTGACGACGATGGATGCGGCAAAGGCAAACGCAGCACGGTGCTTACGCATCAGTTTACGCAGCCGATACCCCGCAGTCGGCGGACCCGCGCTTACCGGTTCGTACGCCAAGTAGTGTCGAATGTCTTCGGCGAGTGCCGTGGCCGTTTCGTACCGGCGGTCACGTTCTTTTTCCAGTGTTTTAAGCACGATCCAGTCGAGCTCACCACGCATCGACGCACTCAGCTTGCGGGGTTCCGAATGTCTCGCCGTGGCGCGCTTGGTCCCCGCCGCCGTTACCGGCAGCAGCCGAGAACTCGGTCGTTTCGCTTCGCCCTCGCGGATCAGCCGCAGCACTTCATCCAGGGCCGCCACCTTGAGTTGAGCGGAAGTGATTGGCGTGTCCCCCGTGAGCAGTTCATGAAGGATGACACCGAGGGTGTAAATGTCACTGCGCGTGTCCACATCCGGCCTGCTGCCAGCTTGCTCGGGACTCATGTACTGAAGCGTGCCGATGATCATGCCTGCCTGCGTGTGCATGACACTGGCCTGCAAGGCCGCCTCACCGCTGGTTCCCAGTGCCTTGGCGATGCCAAAGTCGATGACTTTCGGCACGGGTTTCCCATCCACCTCAGTCACCAGGATGTTTGAGGGCTTCAAATCGCGATGCAGGATGGCCTTCTGGTGCGCATGCTGCACCGCCTGGCAAACGGGAATGAACAACTCCAGCCGTTGGCGAATGGTGAACTTGTGCTCGTCGCAGTAGGTCGTGATTGGCACACCTTTGACCAGCTCCATGACGAAATACGGCCGCCCGGTCTCCGTGGCACCGGCGTCCAGCACCGCAGCGATGTTCGGGTGATCCATCAAGGCCAGCGCCTGCCGCTCGGCGGCAAAACGAGCGATGATGTCACGGCTGTCCATGCCCGGACGAATGACTTTGAGCGCCACCTCACGATG
>DAORHS010000275.1:0-6251 GCA_035438165.1 Prosthecobacter sp. | reverse complement strand
GCCGGCCACATCAAGAGCCTGGAGGAAATCCCCGGTGTTCGCATCGTCGCTCTTTGTGACGTGGATTCCAACGTGCTCGCAAAGGGCGTCGCCAATCAGGCGAAGAAGAACAACACTGTCACTGCTTATACCGATTACCGGAAGCTCATGCTCGACCCCGAGGTGGACGCCGTCACCATCGCCACGCCGAACCACACGCACACCCTCATCGCCATGACCGCCATGGCCGCAGGCAAGCACGTCTATGTGGAAAAGCCCGTCTGCCACAACATCTGGGAAGGCCGCCAGCTCCTGAACGCCGCTGAGAAAGTCGCGAAGAAAGGCCTCGTTGTGCAGCACGGCATGCAGCGCCGTTCCTCCCCCGGCTGGCAGCAGGCCATGGACTGGGTCAAGGAAGGCCACATTGGCAAGGTCACGCTCTCCCGCGGCCTCAATTACAAGTCGCGCATCTCCATCGGCAAGGTGGCCGCGCCGGTCGAGGCCAAGGACGGCGTCGTCAAAGGCACCTTCCATGACCTACGCAACGTCAAAACCAATCCCCAGGGCGCGCCGCAGGACGTGGATGTGGACTACAAGCTGTGGGCCGGTCCACGCGGCGTCGGCCCGGTGAACCGCACGCAGTTCCATTATGACTGGCACTGGCAATGGGCCTTCGGCAACGGCGACATCGGCAACCAGGGGCCGCATCAGACCGACGTGGGTCGCTGGGCTCTGGGCAACCCGGAACTGCTGCCCAAGCGCGTCATGAGCTTCGGCGGACGCTGGGGCTACGATGACGATGGCGAGACCGCCAACAACCAGATGGCCTTTTATGATTACCAGCCCGCTCCGTTCATCTTTGACAATCGCGGCCTTCCCTTGAAGGACATGGATTGGAGGCTGGAGCCGGTTTATCGCGTCAATGGCAAGACCGCCGCCGCTCGTGTCGGCAACGTCATCCATTGCGAGGGCGGCTACGTCATCGAGGCCAAGGCCTACGACAACGAGGGCAACACCATCATGAAGTTCGACAACTTCAATGACGGCGCGGACCACATGCTCAACTTCATCAAGTCCGTGCGCGCCGGAAAGCTCATCAATTCCAACCTGCACGTTTCCCACGGCTTCCACGCCGCCTCGCTCGCGCATCTCGCCAACATCTCCTACCGCCTGGGCAAGGCTGTGAGCGTCGATGAAGTCAGGGAGCGCATCAAGAACGACAAGGCCGGCCTGGAGACCTTCGAGCACTTCGTGCAGAACCTCGTGGACAACAAAATCGACCTCAACATGGACAAGATCAACGCCGGCCCCTGGCTCGACTTTGACCCCGTGACTGAGAAGTTCATCGGCGAGTTCGCCGAGGAGGCCAACAAGCTTGCCACGGAGAACTATGTGGAGGAGTTCAAGCTGCCGGAAGTTTAGTCAGGCGTAAAACGAGCTTCCAAGTTCGTTTGCCAACGCGGAGCCAGGAAACTGGCTCCGCGTTTTCATTTGGCCTCGGCGGTCTTCGCACTACGCTGCTCCCGCCATGGAAACCAACACGCCACCTCCCTCCCTGCCGAATGCGCCGGTCACGCAGGATGAGAAAACACTCGGCATCGTCATGCACGTGCTCTGCCTTGTCGGGTTTCCCATTCTGGGTCCGCTCATCGTCTGGCTGATCAAAAAGGATCAAAGCAGCTACCTTGACCGGCAGGGACGCGAACTGCTGAACTTTCAGATCAGCTACCTCTTCTACGCCCTCGTCTCCTTCCTGCTCTGTTTCATTCTTGTGGGCATTCCTCTCCTCATTGCCGTCGGCATCGCCACCATTGTGCTCACCATCATCGGCATCGTGAGCGCCTCGGAAGGAAACGTGTATCGCTTTCCGCTGACGATTCGCCTGCTGTGAGGCAAAACGGTTGCCACGCCAGTGCCGTGGTGCTAGCAGAGCCCCCCGTTTCCCCCAAACTCAGATGCGACCCAACCAACTCCTTCAAGCCATCGGCGCCGAGCTGCGCATGCAGATCATGACCTATCTGCAGACCGATCAGCGTGCCGCCTACAAGGCCGTCATCGAATCTCTCGCGCCGCCCAAACGGCTGCGTCCGGCCTTCATCTTGGAGAAATCCCGCGCCAAACAGGCCGAGTGGCTGCTGGAGCAGCTCAACACGAAGTCGAACGAGGAAGTCACCGCGCAGATCTTCCAGATCTGGCTGCTCAAAGGCCAGGCGCAGATGCTCATCACCTTCCTGGATGCCGTCGGGATCGCGCATGATGGCAAAGGCGAGGTCACCGAACTGCCCGAAGTGATCACCGCCGACAAGGCCGAGGCCGCCGTGACCGCCCTGCTCGCCACTTATCCGGCCAAACAGGCCGCCCTGTATCTTTACATGTTCCAGCAGCAGCGCCCAGGCGGCTGGGATTCGATTACCAAGGCCATCGAGGCCCGCCCAGAGCTGAAGCTCGAAGCCTGAGGTCTTGCGCCATGATGGACGCCCTCGACCGCGCCATCGCCAGCACGCAGTCGCATCTCGATGCGCTGCGTGATGCACGTGGTCATTGGGAAGGGCATCTTTCCAGCAGCGCACTGTCCACCGCGACGGCGATCGTCGCCCTGTCACTGGTGGATGCCGGCAAACACGCCGCCCACATCGCCGCCGGCGCACGCTGGCTCAGCGAACATCAAAATGCGGACGGCGGGTGGGGCGACACGACACTCAGCAAGAGCAATCTCTCCACCACGCTGCTCTGCTGGAGCGCGCTGCATCGGGTAGGGACGCGCTGTGCCGTGTCCGACGAATGGATCATCGCTCACGTCGGTTCACTCGACCCCAAAGCCATCGCCCGGGCCGTCATCACACGTTACGGCAAGGACAAGACCTTCTCCGTGCCCATCCTCATGCTCTGCACGCTCTGCGGCACGTTGGGAAAAGACGGCTGGCGTCACGTCATCGCGCTGCCTTTCGAGCTCGCCGCCCTGCCGCGCACCTGGTTCGGCGCCATCGGCCTGCCCGTCGTCAGTTACGCCCTGCCCGCGCTCATCGCCATCGGTCACGCACGGTTTCATCATGCCCCGCCCGCATGGTGGAATCCCCTGCGCTGGCTGCGGGCGCTCACCTGGCCGCGCATTCGCCCGATGCTGCAAACCTTGCAGCCATCCAGCGGCGGCTACCTCGAAGCCACGCCGCTGACGAGTTTCGTCACCATGGCGCTCGCGGGTGCGGGTCAGCTCGATCATCCCTGCCTCCCGCTCGCCGTCGAATTCCTCACGCGTTCCAAACGTGAGGATGGAAGCTGGCCCATCGACACCAATCTCGCCACTTGGGGCACCACGCTGTCCATTCGCGCTCTTGGTGACTCCGTCTCTTCGCCCTCCGCCCTCCGCTCTTCGCTTCTTGCCCAGCAGTATCGCGACATTCATCCCTTCACCAACGCTCCGCCCGGCGGTTGGGCCTGGACCGACCTTCCGGGCGGTGTTCCTGATGCTGACGACACCAGCAGCGCCCTCATCGCTCTCAAACAAATCGGCCACACAGCTGATGCTGCGATTGAACAGGGGATCACCTGGCTCCTGAACCTCCAAAATCGCGACGGGGGCATTCCGACGTTCTGCCGAGGTTGGGGCGCGTTGCCGTTTGATCGCAGCACGCCCGAAATCACCGCGCATGCCCTGCTCGCGTGGTGGACGTGGTTAGAGGAACTGTCCGAACCTTTGCAAAAGCGCATCGTCAAATCCACCCAGCGTGCGCTGCGTTATCTGGAAGCGGTTCAGCATTCCAACGGCGCCTGGACGCCTTTATGGTTCGGCAACGAACACACACCGGACGAATCCAATCCGGTGTATGGCACGGCCCAGGTCATCAATCACCTCGGTGAAAACGCCCGGCTTGCCACGCTGGCCCGCGCCTTGATTCAATCTGGCCTCGATTACCTCCGGAGCGCCCAAAAGCCCGACGGCTCCTTCGGTGGCGACGCGAACGCTCCGTCCAGCATCGAAGAAACCGCCGTCGCATGGCAGACGCTCAGTAGAACGGGCAATCCTGCCCGCGAAAAGGTTCTTCTCGGTACTCAGTGGCTTCTCGCCGCCACAGAAAACGGCACCCGATTCCCACCTGCTCCGATTGGTCTCTACTTCGCCCGGCTCTGGTATCACGAGCAGCTCTATCCCGTCATCTGGACTCTGGGCGCATTAACATCCGCGAGAAAAGCTCTTGGGAAGCATCACGAGGTCCGCTCATAGTGGTCCGCACAGTCCCCTGTGCGGCGTGGGGAAGGCCTGTGGTGCGTTTTTCGGTCTGAGACTCCGCAGGACAAAGCCCTTCATGGCTTCGTGTGCCAGAACTGACGGAGGAGCACCGCACAGAGGACTGTGCGGACCACTATTTCTTCGGCGCAGTCGGCTGCTCCACCACACTCTGGACATCCACGGGCAGCTCTCCCTCTTCCTGCTTCTCCACCGGCTGCACTTTGATCTCCACGTTCACCGGAACGGCGCGTAGGCCCTCGATGATCGTTCGGAGCTTCTCGATCGTCACATCCGACAGCGTCGGCTGGCTCACGGCCTGCTCGATCTTCTCCAGGCCGAGCGTGAACGCGTTCATGTGGCCGGTGATGCGGTTGATGGGGTCGTTTTCGCCTGCGCCGCCGGTGAGGAGGTTGCGCTTGAAGGTGTTCTTGATTTCCGCCCAGCGGGCCTTGTCCTCGTCGGTGGAGAGTCCGTTGATCTCGCGCCACTTGAGGAGATTCGCCTCGGCGGCTTGGCTCAGGGTCTGCGCTTCACCGCGATAGTGATCCGCGATGAGCTGCGCCACTTCGGCGTCGGTCATGAGCGGGAGGATTTTCTCCGCGATCTTGTTCATGTTCCGGTAGCTGCCTTGCAGCTTGAAGGGCGGTTCGACGCGGTAGGCGTCTTCCATAGCCGCACTGCCGACGTATTCTTGATTCACGCGCAGGATGATCTCCCGCACATGCAGCAGCTTTTCCATCACGGCGACGCCTTCGTTGATCTCCTCGGCGCTGTAGCTGCCTTCGAACTCCACGCCTTCGCGCGTGCCCGTTTGCGCGATTTTCAGGATGGAAAGCGCGTCCGCATGACTGCGTGCGGCGATGCGTGAGAGCGTGGCGTTGCTGGTGAGGCTGTTCTCGATGTAGCTGTCTTTGAAGGCGCTTTCGTGGCCGCCGAGGATGTCGCCAAGGTTGTAGGTGTCCGCGCGGTTCGCCAGCATGTCCGGCACCTGGAATTTGCCGCCGACTTCGGTGTAGGGGTTGCCCGCCATGACGACGGCGACTTTGCGGCCGCGCAGATCGTAGGTTTTGGCCTCGCCTTTGAACACGCCTTCGATTTTGCGCGTGCCGTCGCAGAGGGAGATGAACTTCTGCAGGAACTCGGGGTTCGTGTGCTGAATGTCATCGACATAGATCATGACATTGTCGCCCATCTCGAAGGCGAGGTTGAGTTTCTCGACTTCTTCACGAGCACTCGCATTCCGAGCCTCCGAAGGATCGAGCGAGGTCACGTGATGTCCGAGCGCAGGCCCGTTGATCTTCACCAGCGTGATGCCGAGGCGGCTGGCGACGTATTCCATGAGCGTCGTCTTGCCGTAGCCGGGCGGTGAAATGAGCAGCAGCAGGCCCATGCGGTCCGTGCGTGTGTCCTTGCCCGCCGCGCCGAGCTGCTTGGCCAAGTTCGCGCCGATGATCGGCAGATAAACCTGATCGATGAGGCGATTGCGCACGAAGGAGCTGAGCACGCCCGCCTTGAACTGATCGAGACGCAATTCGCGCCGACGCGTCTCCGCGAGACGATGCTTGAGCGCCTGGAAGGCCTCAAACGCGGGCACGACCTCCGCTTCGTAGCGTTGGAGCCGCGTCGTGAACTCGTGGTAGTCGAGTTCTATCTTCGATTCTGCGATTCGTGGATGTGCGCCGGTGAATCCGCTGATCGTGGCGCGGGACGGGGGCTCCGTCGGTGTCGCGGCGGGCGGCTGATCATTCACGACGACGAGCGCCGCCGCCTCTATGAGTACGCCGCGCTCTGCAGATGGATTCAGCGCCGAAACCCATTCCAAAGCGATCTCAAAGGCCAAAAGCGGCTGCGCGGCGAGTGCCGCGAGCGTTTCCTCAAAATCCTTCGCGGCACGTTTCACGGTGAGTTCTTTGCGAAAAGCTCGCAGCAGCTCCGTTGCGGCGGCGGAGCGTGTGAAGTGCGTCTTGGACTGCAATTCGTCGAGAAGGCAACGAACGATTTGGAGTGGCGACGACTCGTCGCCAGGGCCGTTCTCGGCGACGAC
>DAORHS010000274.1:0-6253 GCA_035438165.1 Prosthecobacter sp. | reverse complement strand
GGCTCGGGGAGGCGATGAAAGGCAGAGAAATCCAGCTTCACCGATTGGATCGCATTTAAAGGCACACCCACCGCTGCTGCCAGTCGTGCCTCGCCGGTGGCAGCGATGCGCAGCGCATCCTGCAAGGCCAGCCGCGTGCGATTCAGCATGAGACGAGCCTGCGTGAGTTCAAAAGGCGACACATCCCCCGCCTCCATCTGCGCGGTGAGTTTCTTGATGGCCTCGTCATGCAGCGTCTGCTCGGTTTCCAGCAGACGGATGTTTTCGCGTGCTCCATGCAACTCCAGCATCGCGGCCCTCACGCGAGAACGTGCCGCCCATGCGCGGGCGGACACACGCCACCGAGCCGCCTCGGCAGCAGCGAGTGCCTGCTCCGTGCGCTTCGATCGCTTGCCTGCCGTTTCGATGGGCACGGACAAACTCGGCCCCAGAAACCACGGCGTGAACACAGGAGCGCGAAAGCTCGCATACTGCGGCATGAAGGTGAAAACCGGATTGGGCCGCATCTGCGCCGTCTTGATGCCCGCCGCCACTTCATCGGCCTCCGCCCGTGCCAGAGCCACATCGGGATGAAAATAAGCCGCCGCCAGCGACAGCCGATCCACCGACCACGAGCCGCCTGCTGCTTTGTTCTCAGCCAGAAAGGTCTTCAAGCCTGCATCATTCAGCGAACGCCCCGAAAAGTCCGCGCTGGTGCTTTCGGCGGCCAGCGGACGTGCTTTGAACTGCACGCAGGCAGGAAGAGCCAGGGTGAGGAGAGGCAGAAGCAGAAAAGACAGTCTCATGGAGTGGGTGTGAAACGACCACTCAAGAGAAGCATCTCCGAAAACCAATAACGGAACGGATTATGACAGCTTTTTCATCTTGGAGAAGGTAGCGTGACGACCACCTGCGTCCGACCATCTGGCAATACGTCGTAGCGAATGCCACCTTGATGCGCCTCGACGATGGATTTGGCGATGCTGAGGCCGAGGCCGCTGCCTTCGGTGGCGCTGTTGTGCGCGAGGTCGCCCCGGAAGAAGCGCTCGAACACGCGGCTGCGAAGTTCCACTGGCAGCGCCATGCCAGTGTTGGTGAGGGTGAACACGGCATCGTCGTTTTGGCGAACCAACGCCATCTCGATGCTGCCGCCGCGTTCGTTGTATTTCACCGCGTTGTCCGCGAGGTTCAGCAAAAGCTGCCGCAGACGCATCTTGTCTCCGGACACGAACACGGGCCGGCACTCGCCGAGCGTGACAGAAATCTCCGCACCGGAGGCAAGGATCATCGTTTCCTCAGCCAGATCGCGCACAAGGTCATCCAACGCCACGGGTTCACGGGCACTCGGCAGGAGTCCGGCGTCCGCACGGGCCAGGAAGGAGAGCTGCCCAACGATGGAGGAGAGCCGCTGCACCTCCTCCAGCAAGGACGCAGCCCGCTCCCGGTCCACCTCCGCCGCCTGCTCATTCGTTGCCATCTGCTCCAAGGTTCCATGGATGACGGTAAGCGGCGTCTTCAGCTCATGCGAGGCATTGAGCGTGAACTCCCGCGCCTGGGTAAAGGAAAGCCCGAGACGCTCCTTCATGCGGTTGAAGACAGCAGTCATACGATCCAACTCATCGCCATTGCCACTGCGAGGCACGGGGTCGGAGAGATTGGACACGTCCGTCTTTTCCAGCGCTTCGGTGAGTTCCTCGATAGGTCGCAAGGCCCGGCGCATGAGCAGTCCGCCGCCGATGATCCCGAGCAGGATGGCTGGCAGACCACCATAAAGAATGATCTCCAACGTCTCCTCCAAAGGATCATGCTTCAAAGCCGCCTCCGCGCCGCCATGCAGCGCTTCATCGCGCTGCTCATTGAACTCAAACCAGCTCCAGAAGCCCACGATCACCAGCGAAAGACTGAGCGTGATGGAGTAATACAAGAGGATGCGTCGGCGCAGAGTCATGATGGGAGTCGCAGTGCGTAGCCAAGGCCGCGCACGGTTTGAATGAGGGCTGGCGTGAAGTCACGGTCGATCTTGTCACGCAGGCGACGGACATAAACCTCCACGAGATTCGTCCCTGGATCAAAATCATACTCCCACACCGAGCTGATGATGTCACGCCTGCTCACCACGCTCCCCTCGGCGCGTAGCAGGCACTCCAGCAGCAAACTCTCGCGTGCGGAAAGCTCGATGCGTCTGCCGCTTCGCCGCACCTCGCGCATGGACTGATCAAAGGTGAGATCCGCCATTGAGAGCACGGTTGGCTTCTGCTGGTTGTTCCGCCGGAGCAGCGAGCGCAGTCGAGCCATCAGCTCCGACATGGCGAAAGGCTTCGGCAGATAATCATCCGCCCCGGCGTCCAGTCCTTCCACACGCTGCTCCACCTCGCCACGAGCGGAAAGCATCAGCACCGGCGTCGCACGTCCCTGTCGGCGCAGTTCGCGCACGAGGCTCAGGCCGTCCAGCTTTGGCAGCATGATGTCCACGAGCATGGCATCGAAGCTCTGCCCAAGCGCCATCTTCAGCCCCGCCGCGCCATCTTGCGCGCAAATCACCTCAAAGCCCTCCTGCCGCAGCGCGCCACCCAGCAGCGCGGCGGTTTTGCGTTCGTCTTCGATGATCAGGAGGCGCATGATATGGCATGACGATTCTGGACGGCCTGTTGTGCAAATGAAAGTGCTGTCATTTCTCCGGCAAATGGACCGGCACCACGGCCTCAATGCGCACACCATGAGGCTGCGCGGCTGACACATTCAATTCGCCGCCGCACTGCCGTGCTCTCGCCCGCATACCGACCATGCCGAGGCTCGATGGTGACTCGGTTTCATCGGCAGGCAGGCCTTTGCCGTCATCAACGATGCTGAGGCGGATGTGCTTGTCTTCGAGAGCGAGCTGGATGGTCACCCGAGCGGCCTCGGCATGACGGGCGATGTTGGTCAGCGCCTCCTGCGCGATGCGGAAGAGATGCGTCTCGGTTTCATCGGCAAAGCGACCGGGGCAGGTCGAGTCGTAGTCAACCTTGATCCGCGTGCGCTGCGCGAATTTCTCCGCCAGCCAGCGCAGACCAGCCTCCAGGCCGAAGTCGTCGAGAATCACCGGGCGCAGCAGTTGGGAAAGCTCGCGCACGTTGGCGATGGATTCATCAACGAGGTGCAGGCAGTCGTTTCGCAGCGAATCGAGTTCGTGTGTGCTGCCGCGTGTCAAATTTGACCGCACGGCGGCGAGCGACTGGCCGAGTTCATCATGCAGCTCGTGCGAGAAACGCCGCGCGGCCTCCTCCTGTGTTTGCAGCATGTGCCAGGAGACGCGGTTCAGCTCGTCGGACTGCCAGCGGATGCGACGGAGGCTTTTGCGCGTGAATCCGACTGTAAGCAGCGCGCAAATCGCCGCGAGGATGAAACTGGCGCCGAGCAGCAATGCCGCGTCATCACCGAGTTTCTGCGATTGCTGTTCGATCTCGCGTTCCGCCGCCGCAAGGCGGTCGGAACTGGCCTGGACGAGCTTGTTCACAAGATCGACGACGTGGTCGTGATGTTTGAAAAGCGACTCCAAATTCTCGCGCGGAACCGGAGTGTTTGTTTCCAGCACGCGGTGCGCCTCACGCGTGAAAGCCTTCACACTGGCCTCCAGATCGCGCCAAAGTATCTCGCCCGCCACCACCTGCGCCTCGACAGACAGGCGTGCGAGCTGACGGTCGCTCTCGTCCAGATCACGCAGCAATTTCCCGTGGTCCGGTTGCTGCGGTTGGAGCTGCGCGATCTGATGCAGCACCTCGGTCATCGCATTTTCCTCCATCTGCACGTCATGCACGAGCCGGGCGATGAGGAGCTGGTCACGCGCCAGCGCCGCCACGCTGCTGCGGATGCGCTGGCTCTGCCGCACCGCGATGAGCCCGGCGACGCCGAGCAGCGTCATCACGAGCACGAAACCGAGCGCCAGCACGCGCAGCACGTTGCCCTCGGTGATGCGAAAGAAGGTGAGGGGCATGACGGATCAGTCGATCAGGCCGTTGCGAATGGCGAATCGCACCAGCTCGCCGATGGAATGCAGATTGAGCTTCTCCATGATGCGCCCGCGATGCGCCTCAATGGTGTACACACTCAGACTCAAGGCCGTGGCGATCTCCTTGTTCGTCTTGCTCTCCGCGATCATCTGCAGCACCTCGCGCTCACGCGGCGAGAGCAGATCGATCGGGTTGGTGACGTGTCTGCGATAATCGTCGAGCACCGCATCGCTCACCTCGGGACTGAGAAAGCCCTTGCCGTTGGCGACGGCGCGCACGGCGGCCAGCAGGTCACTCTCATTGCAGTCCTTCAACAGATAGCCGTTGGCACCTGCGCGCAGCATCTCGCGAACGTACACGGAATCCTTCTGCATGGAGAGCGCCAGGATGCGCGCCTTGGGCACGGCCTTGGTGATCTGCCGCGCGGCCTCGATGCCGTTGAGCTCGGGCATCGTCACATCCATCACCACCACATCCGGCTGCAGATCGATGGCCTTGTCCACCGCCTCGCGTCCGTTGGCGGCCTCTCCGACGACTTCCATGTCCCATTGGGCGGCGAGGATCATGCGGAAGCCGTTGCGAACCACGGCGTGGTCATCAGCAAGGAGAATGCGGGTGGATTTGGCGGCCATGGAGCCGGAAGAATAGCGGGCGCGCGGCAAAGATCAAAATCTGTGGCCCTTTTGTGGGAACAAACGCGGCAGGTCGTCAAAAGAACCGACCACTCTGCATTTCATGCCTCCCCACCGCCCCTTCATCACCCTTTTCGTCGTCATTTCACTGCCTTGGCTGGCCGGCGCCCAGTCGGTCGAGGAACAGGCGCTCGAAATGCCCGAAGTAGTCATCGAGGGCAAGGCGGAAAGCCTCATCGGCATCGCCACCTCCGCTTCGAAAGGCCAGACCAGCGCGAAGGAACTGCTGGAGCGGCCGTTTTCACGGCGGGGTGAGCTGCTGGAGAGCATTCCGGGCTTCATCGCCACGCAGCACAGCGGTGACGGCAAGGCAAACCAGTACTTTCTGCGCGGCACGAACCTCGACCACGGCACGGACTTCCTCATGTATGTGGATGGCATGCCGGTGAACTTCCGCAATCACGCCCACGGCCAGGGCTATGCGGACATCAATTTCATCATCCCGGAACTCGTCGGCGAACTGGAATACTGGAAGGGCAATTACTTCGCCCAGCACGGTGATTTGAGCTCCACGGGCGCGGCGCGCTTCAAACTGCTGGATGCGCTGCCGCAGGGCATCCTTTCCACCACCTGGGGTGAATATGAGTATTCGCGCACGTTGATTGCGGACACGATTCAGGCCGGGGCCGGCCAGCTCACCGTGGCGCTGGAGCATCAGTTCTACAACGGCCCCTGGGATGTGCACTCGGACGCCACACGCTGGAACGGTTTCCTGCGCTGGCATTGGGAAGACGGCACGGACCGCATCAACATCACCGCCATGGGCTACCACGGTGACTGGACCTCCACCGACCAGGTGCCGCAGCGTGCGATCGGCAGCATGATCGGTCGCTACGGTTCCCTGGATCCCACCGACGGTGGCAACAGCCAGCGCTACAGCCTGCAATTTGACTGGGTGCGTGAAGAAGGCCGGACCACCACGCGTGCGAACGCCTATGCCGGCTACTACGACCTCGATCTGTTCTCCAACTTCACCTACTTCATGGACAATCCGGCGCCGGTGGGAGACCAGTTCGAGCAGCAGGACCAGCGTTGGTTCTTCGGCGGCGAGCTGGCGCGCGACTGGCGGTTTGACGCCTTTGGCCGCGAGCAGCGTTTTACGCTCGGCGTGCAGTTGCGCGGGGAGTGGATCGACGGCATCGGCCTTTACAACACCACCATGCGCGACCGCTGGAACACCGTGCGCAAGGATGACATCTTCCAGGCCACCTACGGCCTGTATTCCGAGTTTGAATTCAAACCCACGGACTGGTTCCGCATCATTCCTGGCGTGCGCGCAGATTTGTTCCAGTTCGATGTGCAGCACAGCACGCTCAATGAAAACACCGGCACGCTCTCCAAGGGCATCGTCAGTCCGAAGCTTGCGGTGGTTTTCGGTCCCTGGGCCAAAACGGAGTTTTACCTCAATGCCGGCATGGGTTTCCACAGCAACGACGCCCGCGGTGTGAACATCGTCACCGATCCCTCGACCGGCGGCAGCGCGGATCGCGTCGATCCGCTGGTGCGCACCTACGGCGCCGAATTCGGCATACGCAATGAATCGATCCCGAAACTGGTCAACACGCTCTCGTTCTGGCTGCTGCGGAGCGATTC
>DAORHS010000273.1:0-6255 GCA_035438165.1 Prosthecobacter sp. | reverse complement strand
GAATTCACTGCGTCACTCACCGTGGCGAACAATCTCGAAGGCGCGGACACAAACGCGCCTATCAACATCGTTGCACAGGTCACTCCGCATCTGGAGGTGATCGAGTCGCCGCAGGGCGCGATCAACGTGGCCGCCGGCAAGGAGGACACGGTGCGCTTCCGATTGCGAGTGAAGGAGGAACTTGGTGGCGCGGAGATCACCTTCAAAGCGGAAGCCGCGGGGCAGGCCGTGCTACGACGTGCCACGCTCAGCGTGCGACCCGCCGCGCCGTATCTCACGCATGTGCAAAGCGGTTACTTCCGCGACAACACGCATGAAGTGAAGGTCACACGCGAGATGTTCCCGCAGTATCGCAAGCTCAAGGCCAACGTGTCCGCGCTGCCGCTCGGCCTCGCACGAGGTTTGGAGTCCTACCTGCACGAGTATCCGTATGGCTGCTCCGAGCAGATCACCAGTCGCGCCGTTTCGCGACTGCTGCTGGCGAAGGAGGCGGACTTCGGCTTCGACGCGGCTGAATCGGCACAGCAACTCGACACGGCCTTCGCCTTGCTGCGCAGTCGTCAGAGCTCGAACGGTGGCTTCGGCTATTGGGATTCGTCCACGGACACGGGCATGGATTATCTCTCGGTCTATGTAACGCGGTTTTTGACCGAAGCACGGGATGCTGGCAACGCCGTGCCGTCCGCGCTGCTCGAAGGCGCGCGCAAACGCATGCAGCAGATGGCGCGTGGCACGGTGAACAGCCTCGACGAGGCGTCGATCCAGGCGGCGGCGATCTACCTGCTCACCCGGCATGGCGAGAACACGTCCACCTTTGTGCTCAATCTGCGCGATCATCTGCGGCAGAAGCATCAGGAGTCTTGGCGCGGTCATCTTACCGCCGCCTATCTCGCCGGGACGTATGCGCTGCTGCAGCAGAAGCAGGAAGCGACGACGCTGATGCAGGATTACTGGGCGGCGGTGCGCAAGGGACGTGCGGTGGGCGCATGGCGCGGCTGGTATTACCTCGATCCGCAGGTGAGCCAGGCGGAGGGATTCGCCGTGGCGTGCAAACACTTCTCCGAACTCGCCGGAAACTTTGGTTATGATGATCTCGCCGTCGTGACAGACCCGCTAACGCGCAATCGCTTCAACACCATCAGCGCCGCGACGACGATCCTCGCGCTCAAGGCCTACTCCGATCTCGCGAAGCAGTCGGGTGTGCGGGTTTCATTGACCGAAGTGGCCAGGCAGGGCGATGCGCCGCGTGTGTTGGTGCCGGAGACGACCGGCTTGATCAAAAGCGACTTCAGCGCGCAGGCCGGCGGCTTGCGCTTCGGTCTCGCGCAAGGCGGCGGTCGCGATCTCGGGGCGTTTTATCAGGTGACGGAGGCCGGTTTCGACAAAGGCGTGCCGACGCAGCGCATCGCGGATGCTTTGGAGGTCTTCCGCGAGATCTTGGACGCGGATGGCAAGGCGGTGGAGAAACTCAAGGTCGGCGAAAGCGCGCTGGTGCGCTTGACCGTGCGCAATGTTTCGCCCGATGCGTTGAACAACATCGCCGTGCTCGACTTGATGCCCGGCAGCTTCGAACTGGAGCCCAACGGCCTCAAGCCAGGTCGCGGCACAATCCCCGGGGCGGATTACGTCGATGTGCGCGAGGACCGGAACGTCTTCTTCTGCGGTCTGGGCAAAGGCGAGGTGAAAACCTTCGCCTATCGCATCAAACCGATCGCTGCGGGTGTTTATGTGATTCCGCCGGTGTTTGCCGAGAGCATGTATGACCGCGGCATCAAAGGCCGCGACGTTGGCGGGAAGGTGAACGTGGAGTGATGCCATGCAGCCGACACAACAGCAGCCATATTCAGGCCCCTCACCCGGCCTCTCCCCGAAGTGGATCGTGGAGCAGCGGTCTCAGGGGCGGGGAGAGGGGAATCGTGTCGGGTCTCTTGAGAATGTTGCTGGATGCGAAAACAATTCTCCTCTCCCCGTCGAACGGGATGATGCTTCGAAAATTGTCTTCGGGGAGAGGCCGGGTGAGGGGAGAACGAGACGCTGGCGAAAAGGAAGGCGTTTTGTGCGCTGGAGTTGTGGAGCGTTGCTGTCTGCGGTGTTAATCTGGTGGCTGCTGCCGAAACCGGAGCTGTATCCTCCTGAGTTTCGGTTTTCGCGCACGCTGGAGGATCGGAACGGCAAGCTGCTGCATCTCGCGCTGACGTCGGATGCGAAGTATCGGCGATACACGCCGCTGAGGGAGATCAGTCCGGCCTTGATCGAGGCGACACTGACGTTGGAGGACCGGCACTTCCATGATCATCCGGGCGTGAATCCGTTGTCGATGCTGCGTGCAGCATGGGGCGTCGTTTCCGGTTCGGCGAAGGGCGGGGGATCGACGATCACGATGCAGCTCGCGCGTCTGCGCTATGATTTGCACACGCGCACACCATGGGGGAAGGCGTGGCAGATGTTTCGTGCGGTGCAGATGGAGCGGCATCATTCGAAGGACGAGATTTTGGAGGCCTACCTGAATCAGGCGCCCTACGGCGGCAATGTGGAGGGCGTGGGCTCGGCGAGCCTGCTGTGGTGCGGCAAACCTGCGCGTGATCTGACGATGCGCGAGGCGGTGGCGCTGTCCGTTTTGCCGCAGAGTCCGACAACGCGGCGTCCACGTGCGACGGGCACCAATGCGAGCCTCGCGGCGGCGCAGCATCGCTTGTGGGAGCGTTTGCGCGAAGAGCGCGGACTTCCCGCCGATCCGCTCGACGCGGCGTTTACGTTGCGGCAGTTGCAGCCGGTGCCGCGTGAAGCACCGCATCTGGCGCGGCGCTTGTTTGCGGAGAAACCGGCGGAGGATCGTCTGAGTTCCGGTGTGCCATTGCACTGCACTTTGAACGTGGAACGGCAGCGCGGTGTGGAGCAGGCGGTGAATGATTACGTGGAGCGCAAACGCGAGGTGGGCATCACGAACGCGTGTGCGCTGCTCGTGCATGCGCCGACACGCGAGGTGCTGGCGTATGTGGGTTCGAGTCGCTTCCTCGACGCCACGATTCAAGGCCAGGTGGATGGTGTGATGGCGCGACGTTCGCCGGGATCGGCGCTGAAGCCCTTCATTTACGCGCTGGCGATGCAGCAGGGCCTGATTCATCCGCGCACGCTGTTGCGAGACGGGCGCATGACCTTCGGCAGCTACAATCCGGAGAACTTTGACCGCAACTTCGCGGGGCCGATCTCGGCGCAGGATGCGCTGTATCACAGTCGCAACATTCCCGCTGTGTCGCTGGCGCAAAGGCTCGCTGTGCCGGGGTTGTATGGGTTTCTGAAGGAAGCCGGAGTCGCGTTGCCGCAGCCAGCGGAGTTTTATGGATTGGCTTTGCCGCTGGGCGGTGGCGAGGTTTCGATGGAGGAGCTGGCGGAAATGTATGCGCTGCTCGCGAGCGATGGCTGTGCACGTCGTGTGAAGTTTGCGCACGATGACGCGATGCCGCTGCGGCCGGAGTTGCTGACCGCGGAGGCACGTTATTTGACGCGGGAGATGTTGCGGTCGCGTGAGGGCGAGACGGTGATGGATGATCCGGCGGTGACGTGGAAGACAGGCACGTCGCACGGTTTTCGCGATGCGTGGGCGGCGGGAATTCGCGGGGATTATGTCCTGGTGGTGTGGATCGGGAACTTCAATGGCAAGGCGAATCCGGCTTTCATCGCACGCGAATGCGCTGCGCCGCTTCTGTTCGAGGTGTTTCGTCATCTGCGCCTGCCGATGAAACGCGAATCGCGGTCTGCGGGTGTGGCGCATGTCGAACTGTGTGCGGTGTCGGGCCAGTTGCCGACACCGCATTGCCAGCATCGTGTGCAGGGCGGGTTCATTCCCGGCGTATCGCCGATCACGCCCTGCGACATTCATCGCGAGGTCTTGATCGACGCCGAGACAGGCCTGCGGGTGGTGCGTGATGATGGGAAGCGTGAGTTGAAACACGAAGTCTTCGAGTTCTGGCCGCCGGACCTGCTGGAGATGTTCAAACTGGCTGGTGTGCCGCGTAAGGTGCCGCCAGCATTGGAAGCGAGTGCTGAATCACTCGCATCGGCCGATGCGGGCGAGGTGCCGACGATCGTTTCACCGCGATCCACGCTGGTTTACACGCTGCAGGCTTCCGATTCGGCACGGCAGAAGATTCCGCTGCGCGCCGACACGGCACCGGGGGTGAATCGCGTCTTCTGGTTTGCCGGATCACGCTTTCTCGGTGCCAGCGATCCCGCGACGCCCGTCATGTGGGCCGCTTCCGCCGGAAAATGGCAGGTCCATGTGCTGGATGATCAGGGGCGTAGCGCGGCGGTGGAGGTCAGGGTGGAGATAGTGCCCTAAAGCGAACGCGGAGAGGGTGGGATTCGAACCCACGGTGACATTTCTGCCACGCCAGTTTTCAAGACTGGAGCCATAAACCACTCGACCACCTCTCCTGGTGCTGCGTTGCGGCGGGCGCGACAGTAGGCAACGGGCGGCGGAGTGCCAAGCGGAACTTTGCGATCCGGACCGCAAGTCGGGATTGATCCGGAAGGCGGCGGCATTCATGATCCGCGCGCATGATTCATCCCACCGCTTTGATTGATCCGAAGGCCCAGATCGACCCAACCGCTGAGGTCGGCCCGTTTGTGGTGATCGACGGGGCGGCCGAGGTCGGCGCCGGATGCAAGATCGAGGCGCATGCGCAGCTCGTCGGGCATGTGGTGGTGGGGGAAGGGACGCGGATCGGACGCGGGGCAGTGATCGGCGGGGAGCCTCAGGATTTGGGCTTCGATCCCGCCACGGAAAGCGGTGTGATTTTGGGGGAGAAGAACGTGATCCGCGAGCATGTGACGATCCACCGGGGCAGCAAGCCGGGAGGCGTGACGCGGGTCGGTGACGGGAATTTCCTGATGGTGGGCTGCCATCTGGCTCACGACGTGGTCCTGGGGGACAAGAACATCATCGCCAACGCGGTGCTGCTGGCGGGGCATGTGCATGTGGGAAGCAACACGTTCATGGGGGGCGGTTCGGTGTTTCACCAGTTTCTACGGGTGGGGGATTACTGCGTCGTGCAAGGGAACGGAAGCTTCAGCAAGGACATCCCCCACTATTGTGCTTCAGCGCGCCTCAACCGGGTGACTGGATTGAATGTGATCGGACTGAGGCGCCAGGGTTTTACGGCGGAAGAACGGGGGGAGATCAAAGAACTGTTTCGCCTCCTGTTTTGTTCCGGCATGAACCTGACGCAGGCGGTGAAAGAGGCGGCTGCCAAAGACTGGCCGGACAAGGCACGCCGCCTGCTGGAGTTCGTGCAGGCGCCCAGTAAAAAGGGGATCTGCCCGGTGCGTTCCGGACGGGAGGTCGATTGAGGCGAAAAAAGTCCGGCTTTTTCTTGTCACCGTGACACCGGTAGCCTATTGAAAAGGCTGTCATCGTCTGATTTCTCAGGGCCGATGTCATCCCGTGTTATGAACTTTCCCAGATTTTGCGTGACGGCCCTTGTTTGCGTCCTGGCGGCAGCCGGGACGGTCAGCGGGCAATCCCTTCTCGACAGTCTCACGACGGATCTAAACATTCGTGGGATGACCACCACGATGGACCCTGAAACGGGTATCGCCACCGTCTCCGGGGATGTGCATATTCTTTATGGAGATGTGGAAATGCGCTGCGGTAGCGCTCAGTACAATCAGACCACCGGTGAAGTCGTCGCCCGTGACGGGGTGACAGTCTGGAGGGCAGGCACTCTCTATCACGGTGAATCGATCACCTACAACTCCATCACCGGAGAAATGTCGGGGCACAATGTGATCACGGGGCTCGCGGCGGGGGCACCGGGCATGCCCGGCATGTCCAGCACGCCAATCTCTTCAGGCGGTGCGCCGAGATCCACCGGAATGGTGTTTTTCAAGGCGGATGACTTCCGTTCGGGGAGCAAGCTTGAGAACCGAATTGATGCCACGGGCATTTCATTCACATCGCACGATGTACAGAATCCTAATTACAAGATGGGGGCGAAAGAACTGACGGTTTACCCGGAGGACAAGGCCATCCTGCGTGATGTGAAAATATACGCCGGTGACACGTCTATTTTTTGGTGGCCCAAGGTGACCAAGTCGCTTCAGAGTGATTCAGGTTACCGCTTCAGCCCGGGCTACCAAAGCCGCTGGGGGGCTTTCCTGTTGTCCCAATATGCGACCCAGATCGGGGACCATACTTACGCGAGGTACAAGTTTGATCTCCGCAGCAAACGCGGGGTGGGGGGCGGGGTGGACTTC
>DAORHS010000272.1:0-6263 GCA_035438165.1 Prosthecobacter sp. | reverse complement strand
GATGAGGCGGGCAAAGGCCTGATCGAAGTTCGGGGCCTGACCGTCGAAAGCACCCTTGATGTTGGAGTGGTGATCCCAACCGCCGTAGTTGACAGAAACCATGCGCACGCCGGCTTCGACAAGACGACGGGCCAGCAGGAAACGCTGACCGGCGGTGTTGCGGCCGTATTCGTCACGCAGCTTGTCGGTTTCCTTCGTGAGATCGAACGCTTCGCGGGCCTTCTGGCTGCTGATCAGGCCGTAGGCCGCCTGATAGAAGCTGTCCATGGCGCTGATCGAATCGGCCTTTTCAGCCGCCTTAAAGTGTTCGTCCACAGCACCCAGCAGGTTGCGGCGGCGGTCAAAACGCTTCTCGTCCACGTCTTTCGGAGTGAGGAGGTCGCGCACGCTGAAGCCTTTGTCGGCGGGATCGCTGCCCAAGGCGAAGGGACCGAAGGCGCTGCTCATATAACCAGTGCCCTGGTCAGGTGCGAACACGTTCGGGACCGCCACATAAGGAGGCAGATTGTTACGGCTGCCCTGTTCGTGGGAAATGATGGAACCGAAGCTGGGGAACTTGATCGCCGGGCTCGGACGGTAGCCGGTGAACATGTTGTGCGTGCCACGCTCATGAGCGGCTTCACCGTGGGTCATCGAACGGATGACTGTGAGCTTGTTCATGATCTTGGCGATGTTGGCGAACTTCTCGCCGACATATTCGCCGGGGATCGAGGTCTTGATCGGCGTGAATGGACCACGATAGTCGGGCGAAGCGAACGGCTTCGGATCCCAGGATTCATGCTGGGCCATGCCGCCAGGAAGGTAAATATGGATGACCGAGTCTGCGATCGGCTTGAAGGTTTCCACTTCGGGCATGACCTGCGCCGCTTGAAGGCGAAGCATCTCGGGCAGCGTCAGGCCGAGCCCGCCGAGCATGCCGACGTAGAGGAAATCGCGACGGCTGGTGCCGGAACGAAGATCAAGGTGGTTGCCTTGGCAGAGGGGGTGCATTTTCATGAGAAGAGGGGGTGTTGTTGCTGGAATCGTGAGGAGTTACGGGACGGCCCGAGGCTTCTTGCAGATCTTGCGAAAAATTACGCAAATCGTGACCTTCGGTCAAAAAACCTCATTTCATCACCCACCCGGCCTGCACGAACTGGTGAATCCAGACTTGAAAATCCACCGGGGCATCCAGAGGGAATTTCAGTCGCAGAATCATGGACACTGTGGCGTCATCACTCTCCTGCAGCAGAAAATCCATCTCCTTTGCCATGGCACTGGAACTGGAAACATAACCGTACACCACCTTGGCACCGGGTTCGGAGATGTTCCGCAGGCTGTAGCACCTGAGAGCCTGGGGGTCTCCGAACTCGTTTTCAAAGTGGCCTGCGGGAGACACCAGAACGCGGAATAGTTTGGGCGAGGCGGGCTTCGATTCGAGAAAATCCGTCCAGGCCATCTCACCGGCCCCCACGAAGGACTCCCAGTCAACCCGCGGGCCTTCGGAAGTGTGCTCGACCATGGCCATGCGCCTTCCACCACCTTCGAGCACCACCACGTGCTCGCTGAATTGCGGAGAAATCTCAGCCGCCTCCACAATCGAATCGTACGCGATCGGACCGTCGGCGTTGTTCGTGTAGTAAATGCTCATCAAGGGAGCCACCTGTAGTTTGTTGCGCACCAGAAGCACGCGCTGTTTCCAACTGGCGGTTTGCAAAAATTTGCCCAGCACTTCTTCCGCAGCGGCCAGTCTGGCCAGGTTTTCCGTGGAGTGATCACGGGTCGGCAGCGCCGTGGCCGTTTTGAGATCACCGCTGCCGGGCGGCCGAAAGACCAGATTTCCACTGGTCACGGGAGGCAGCACCTCCTGTGGCTGAATCATGGATGCGGCTGCCACCTGCTCTGCCGGTGTACCTGATGCCCCGTGCCCCGAATGTGCCGTCCCTTTGGGATTCACCGCCTGGGTCGGTTTCCCGACCGAGTGATAGATGCCCAGCGCCACAATCAGGATCACGATGACTCCCACCACGCTCGCTCCCAGAATCAGCCGACGTCGAAACTGCTGAATCTCAGGGTCCATGCGCATGCGTTCAAACGCGTCACCGGGCAGCGGCTGCGGCTCCGCAGACGGCTCTGGGCGGGTCAGGCTCGTCGTGGTCGGCGGCTCGTTTTGAGCCATCAACAGGGCACGACGCTTCGTCTTGGTGGTCTTCTCCGCCATCTGCAGCATCACCATCTGGCCACACTCAGGGCATGGGCGTGATCTCGTCACTGATGAAACCTGGATTTCGACAGTTTTTTCGCAATGAGGACAGACGAGGGTGGTGGCCGGCATTCGTACGGAGCGGTGGGGGAATGAAACACTCTGTCTGGGAGAACGATTCGCTGCAACCGGTGGGTTGTTTAATTTCCCGTCCACGCCATCGCCACGCCGCCGCGTGAGCGCAGCCGCTGCAAGCCCCAGCCCATCATGATCCTTGCATCATCCCAGATGTACTTCGTCTTGGTGCCAAGCTGCACCAGAATCACCTCCCGCCCGCCGCTGGCGGCGCTGGAGATCAAACAGCGTCCGCTCGCCACTGTGTAGCCGGTTTTCATACCGTTGCACTCAGGCATCACCCCCAGCAGTTCGTTCGTGTTTTCGAGCGTCACGGAACGCCCGTCGGCCCGATGAAAGGTGAAATACTTCCGGCGCACCACATCGCGGATCACGCTGTTGCGATACGCGGCCATCGCCACGCGGGCCATGTCACGCGCGGTGGAATACTGCCCGCTCGAAGTCAGCCCGTGCGGATTCTTGAAGTTCGTGTTCGAACAGCCCAGCGAGCGTGCCTTCGCATTCATTTTAGCCGCAAAGGCGCTGATGCTGCCTGCATTGTCACGTGCCAGAACATTGGCCACGTCATTCGCGCTCTTCACCAGAAAGGCATACAGCAGCTCACGACGCGAGTACACCTCGCCAGGCTTCACCCCCAGCCGTGTCGGCTCCACGCTCACATCCGAAGACTGCACGCGCACCATCTTGTCGAGATTCCCAGCGTCCAGCACCACCAGGGCGGTGACCAGCTTCTGCGTGCTGGCCACGCCGCGTGCGGATTCATAGCTGCGTCCCGCCAGATGCTGCCCCGTGCGCGCGTCCAGCAGTAGATAGGAGGCGGCGCGGATCGAAGGACCGGAGGTCGCCACCAGCATCGGCTGCTCCGGCAATAGCACCGGCATGATCTGGGCGCTGTCCCCCTGCGCATAGAGGTGCTGGGAATTGGGCGCCACGGGGATCGCACGCACCACGCCCTGGTTCGCACAACTCGACAGGGACCATGCGGCCGCTCCCGTCATCAAAAGCTGGATCAGTCTCATCATCATTGAATTAAAGCAACGCAGCCCCGGCTCGCAGTTTTCATGCCGATCAGGAGTCCGGGGCTTTTGGCATCTAGGCCACCGCCCTTCCATTGTCAAACCTTGCGCCCCCGCTCTCCCGCGCCATCATCGCCGCCACCATGGCTCTTATCATCAACGGCGAACACATCGACGACGAAATCATCGAGGCGGAATTCCGCCACATCAAAGGACACTTCGAACGCACCCTCCAGGTCGCCTGCTGCGAGCGTGACCCCGAATTCCGCGGCATGGCCAAGGACAACATCATCTCCCGCGCCCTGCTGGGCCAGGAAAGCCGCCGCCGCCATCCTGAGGTGCCCGAAGCCGATGTCACCGCTCGTTTGACCAAGCTCATCGACGAAGCCGGTGGTGAAACGCAGTTCTACATGAATCTCGGCATGCCCGTCAAAGACGAGTCAGTCGTCCGCGACAACGTTGCCGGTGGCGTCCGCCTCGACAAAACGCTGCAGGAAATCTACGCCCCCGAACCTGTGCCCACCGAGGCCGAGCTGCGGGCCTGCTACGAGGCCAATCTCCAGCACTACATGACCGAGGAGGAAATCAAAGCCTCCCACATCACCAAGGGCCTCCAGGGGGCCAAAAGCCGCCAGGAAATCTACCAGACCCTGCGCGATCTCCGCTCCCAGCTCCTCGCCGGGGCTGATTTCGCCAAGCTCGCTGAAGAACACCGAGCCGACGAGCAGCAGCAGATCGACCTCGGCTGGTTCAAGCGCGGAGAATTCATGGAGGAATTTGAAACCATCGCCTTTTCCATGGGCGAGGGCGAGATCAGTCCCGTCTTCACCACGCAGCTCGGCTTCCATGTCTGCACCGTCACGGGTCGCAAGCCTTCGGTCGCCCGTCCCTTCGACGAGGTAAAGGACGCCGTGGCCAACCGCTTCCTCGAAGAATACCGCGACAAGAAATTCCATGCCTTCCTCGAGGAGCTCAAGGCCTCCGCCAAAATCGAAGACACCGACCCGCCTGACGAGGGCGCCAACTGCGGCCATTGATCCTCAAACCTTCGACATCACCGGCACCGGCGTGTGAAATTCTTCCTCCGGTTCCGGCAGTGAGTCCACCGGAGGCCCCGGAAAATTCTCATCCACGAAGCGCCGCCATGTGTCCTTCGTCTTCTGGGAAATGATGCCCTGCACGCCATCACCGCATTTCCCGCAGATCATCACGCTGTGCAGCAGCCCCACGCCTTCACACACACCGGTGATGACAAAGTCGTCCATGCCGGGCGCATCGCGCCGTGCGTTGCATACGGCGCATGAGTCCAGGCCGCGCTCCAGCGTGACCTGCTCGTCCTGAAACTTTGCCAGCCGCTTCTTCGATTCCACGGAGAACTCCTCCATCATCATCGAGCGGCAGTGATCGCATAGCGCATACTCCATCACGCACTCACCGCGCTTGTAAGCCTTCGAGATTTGAAACCCGCCAGGGAAATCCGGCAGCGACTCACCACAGCGCGTGCAGTTCTGGAATGGACGCTCCTCATACTCGCACCGCAGGTCAGGCGGGATCGGCGGCGGTTGCTGGAGATCGTGATCAGACATCGGCTTGTTTGCAACAAAGCTCAACTCAGGCCAGTTTCACAGTCCAAACTCATGCGCTCCACCATTTTCCTGTGCCTCCTTCTTGCCGCCGCCGTGCAGGCCCAAAACACCGACTGGATTCACTCGCGTGGCGATGAGGCCATGACCGGCACCTCGCCCGTCGAATTGAAGTTCCCCCTCGAACTCGCCTGGCAGTTCAAGCTCATGGACAAACCCAAGGGCCAAAATGAAATGCTCGTCGCCAGCGCCGTCGTGCGTGCGGGCAAGGTGTACACCGGTTGCAAAGACGGCAAATTCTTCAGCCTCGACCTCGCCACCGGCAAAGAACTCTGGAAAGCCGAGGCCAAGGGCGCGTTCGACGGTGCCGCCGCCTTCGCTGGCGATCTCGTCGTCGCCGGCTGCCAGGACGGCTTCGTCTATGCCTGGAACGCCGACACCGGCAAAGAAGTCTGGAAGTTTGAAACCGAGGCCGAGATCCACGCCGCAGCCAACGTCTGGACCGATCCCGAAACCAAGGCGCAGAAAATCATCATCGGCTCCTACGACTACAACGTGTACTGCCTCGACGCTAAAACCGGCAAAAAAGACTGGGCCGCCGAAACCGGCTACTACATCAACGGCGGCTCCGCCATCGGCGACGGCAAGGTCGTCTTCGGCGGCTGCGACAGCGTCCTGCACGTCCACGACGTGAAGACCGGCAAAGAAGAAAAGCAGATCGAAGTCGGCGCCTACATCGGCAACAACGTCGCCATCGCCGACGGCGTCATCTATGTCAGCCATTACGGCAACCGCGTCGGCGCTTACAGCATCAGCGACGGCATGCAGGTCTGGGAATACGGCGAGCGCGAGTTCGAATACTACGCCGCCCCCGCCATCTGGGAAAAAGTGGTCTATGTCGGCGGCCGGGACAAGCGCTTCCACGCCATCGATCGCGTCACCGGCAAGCAGCTCTGGGAATTCCGCGCCCGCGACCGCATCGACAGCAGCGCCGTCATCTGCGCCGGAAAAACTGCGATCTTCGGCAGCGACGACGGCTATGTGTACGCCCTGGATCTCAAAACCGGCAAGGAACTCTTCTCCTACCAGATCGGCGCCCCCATCAAAACCAATGCTGCTATTGCCGGCAACTACATCCTCTTCGGTGCGGACGACGGCGTGCTGTATGTGTTCAAGAACGGGAAGTGAGCAAAAAATGATTTTCAAAAAAATATCGAAGAAGAGCTTGTGAGTTTCAGCAACGTGTATAGCTGCATAGGCGAAGAAAACAAAACGTCGCACTTGGACTCCCGAGCAACATCGACGCTACATCGAAACGCTCGGGCCACACTTACCAGCGATTCTTCG
>DAORHS010000271.1:0-6271 GCA_035438165.1 Prosthecobacter sp. | reverse complement strand
CAAAGATGCGCGGCTCTTTGTCCGTGGGGAGAACAAGAAGCTCGCTGAACTCGGGCCGCGGCGATTCCTGGAGGCGCGGGTGCCCACACCCTGCAACACGAAATCCAGCGGACGACTCGAAGTCGCCAAGCGAATGGCGGACAGGAAAAGCAATCCCCACACCGCCCGCGTCATCGTCAATCGCGTCGGGCATCACGTCGACGGTCGCGGCATCGTCGCCAGCGTTGATAACTTCGGCAAGCTTGGCGATCTCCCGACTCATCCTGAGCTGCTCGACTTCCTCGCACAGCGCTTCATCGCCTCCGGCGGCAGCATCAAGAGCCTGCTGCGTGACATCTTGCTCTCCAAGACCTTCCAACGCTCCGCAGGCAGCAATGCCAAAGACCCGGAGAACAAGCTGCTCGCCCATTGGAGCATTCGCCGACTCGAAGCCGAAGCCATCCGCGACTCCATCGTCACGCTCTCCGGCAGGCTCGATCCCACACTCTACGGAGAGTCGGCGGATCACGGCGATCCACGGCGCAGCATCTACATCAAAGTCATCCGCAACTCCCTGAACCCCTTCCTCACCACCTTCGACGCGCCAGTTCCTTTCAGCACCCGAGGCAAACGCGACGCCACCAACGTCCCCGCGCAATCGCTCGCCCTGCTCAATGACGCACGCGTCATCGACTGGTCACGCGGCTGGGCGCAACGAACACTGGAGCGCGGACCTCCGAGTCCGCAGCACTCCGACAACACCTCCAACTCCGAAGATGCCGAGAGAGTCCGTCAAATGTTCCGCCAAGCCTACGCACGCGAAGCCAGCGATGATGAAGTGAAGCAAAGCCTCGCCTACCTCGCCGTTTTGCAGCAGGAAAGCAGCAAGCAGGCCCGCGAACTCGCCGCGCAAGAGGACACGATCACCGCCTTGAACCGGCAGATCACCGCCATCCTCGATCCCGCGCGCACCAGGCTGCAAGCCGAGCGCAAACTTCCCGCCGCACCGGTCAACACGCCTGAACCGCTCGCCGAGTGGACATTCGACAAGGATGGCAACGATCTCAAAGGTCGCATGAACCTCAAACTCGTCGGCGCTGCCCGCATCGAAAACGGCGCGCTCATGGTGGATGGCAAATCCATGGCCGAATCCGGTTCGCTGCCAAAACCGCTCAAGGCCAAGACGCTCGAAGCCTGGGTCATGCTCGACAACCTTACCCAACGCGGCGGCGGTGTTCTCACGGTGCAGGGCAAAGACGGTGGCGTTTTCGACTCCATCGTCTTCGCCGAGAAAACACCCGCGCACTGGGTTGCCGGCAGCGACCACTTCAATCGCAGTGAAATTTTCGAAGCCTCCGCCGAAACCGAAGCCGCTACTCGCCCTGTGCACGTCGCCGTCGTCTATCAGGCCGACGGCACCATCACCGGCTATCGCGATGGCAAACCCTACGGCCGCACCTACCGCAAGGCTCCCGGCGCCGTTTTTGAACCCGAAGTCAGCCAGGTCCTCCTCGGCTGCCGCCACGGCTCGCCCGCAGGCAACAAAGGCCTCTCCGGCCGCATCTTCCGCGCCCGCCTCTACGATCGCGCTTTGACGACCGAAGAGATTTCCCAAACCGCCCGCATCGAATCCAGCACCATCACCGAGGCCGACATCCTCGCCACGCTCATCAGCGATCAGCGCACACAGTTGAAGAAGCTCCAAGGCCAGCGCGATCAACTGACCCAATCGCTCGATTCAGCCCGCATCAAAACCAGCAGCGACACCCCAGAACTCCAAGCTTGGACCAGCCTCGCGCAGTCACTCATCAACCTGAAGGAGTTTATCTACCTGAAATGAATGCCATGAATCGTCGCCAAATTCTTTCCCGTGCCTCCACTGGTTTCGGCATGGCCGCCCTCGCCGGGCTCATGCAGGAGGAGTCGCAGGCGGCGCTCGTGCATCGTGCGAAGCGTTTTGCACCGAAAGCACGCAGCGTCATTTTCCTCTATATGAGCGGCGGGGTGTCGCATGTCGATTCGTTCGACCACAAGCCGATGCTGAAGAAGTTCGAGGGCAAACCGATGCCTGGGGTGGTGAAGAAGACGCAGTTCAACAACAACGGCACCGTCCAGCCCTCGCACTGGGACTTCAAACGCTACGGGCAATCGGGGCTGGAGGTCAGTGACTTGTTCCCGCAGATCGGCGGCGTGGTGGATGATCTGTGCATGATCCGCAGCATGACGGCGAAGTTCAGCGAGCATGCGCAGGGAAATTTTTTCATGCATACCGGCTTTCCCTTTCTCGGTTATCCAAGCGCCGGCGCATGGACGAGCTACGGCCTTGGTTCCGAGTCACGTGACCTGCCGGGCTACATCGTGCTGCAGAGCGGTGATGCACGCACACCTCACGGCGGCGTGGGCCTGTTCAGCAACGGCTTTCTGCCTGCGCAGCACCAGGCCAGCATCGTGCAGGCGGACGAGGCGGAGGCGGTGGAAAACATCCGCCCGCGCCAGCCGCTGGGCATGCAGCGCAAGCAGCTCGACTTCATCGGCGCGATGGACCGCCGCTTTGTCAGCACCACGCCGCACGACATGCACATCGAGGCCGCGATTTCGAACTACGAGATGGCCTGGCGCATGCAATCCGCCGTGCCCGACCTTTGCGACATCTCCGGCGAAACCGAGGCGACGAAGAAACTCTACGGCCTCGACGATCCCGAACCGAAAAAAGCCGCCTACGCGCGCCAGTGCCTGCTCGCGCGGCGATTGGTCGAACGCGGCGTGCGCTTCATCGAACTCAGCACACTCGCCTACAACCTCGGCGGAGGACACGCGGCCAATCCATGGGATCACCACGGTGCGATCAAAGAAGGCCATGGCAAGATGGCGAACCAGATCGACCAGCCCATCGCCGCGCTCATCAAGGACCTGCGCTCACGCGGCCTGCTCGACAGCACGCTGCTTGTTTGGGCTGGAGAATTCGGACGCACGCCCTTCGCGCAGGGCACGAACGGCCGCGATCACAACCCCTACGGCTTCACCGTCTGGATGGCCGGCGGCGGCGTCAAAGGCGGCCACGTCTATGGCTCCACCGACGAGTTCGGCTACAACGCCACCGAAAACGTCACCAGCGTCTATGACCTCTGGGCCACGGTGCTGCATCTCATGGGCCTCGATCACGAAAAACTCACCTATCGCTTCAGCGGTCGTGATTTGAGGCTCACGGACGTGCATGGGAATGTACTGCGGGATGTGATCGCGTAGGCGGAGCGCGAGTATGTCGCAGACTACTCGCCTGTTTTCAGGCCCAGCGGAAACGAATCAGATCTGAAGCGGCGAGTAGGCTAAAGCCATACTCGCGCTCCAGCCGATCACGCTTCCAGCTTCCACGGGCCGCGATACTCGCGAGTGAGGAGCTTGGAAGCGTCGGCGTCGCCGATGATTTCTTCCTTGGCGGGATCCCACTTGATGGAACGGTTCGTGAGGAAGGAGATGAGGGCGAGGTGACCGGGCGTGGCGCTGTGGTGGGCGGTTTCGACGGGGGTGACGGTGGGCTGGCGGCTCTTCACGCAGTCAAGGAAGTTGCGGTGATGGCCAGGCGTCGCGTAGAGGCGCGTCTTGATGACGTCGTCGCCGAGTTTGGGTGCCTTTGCCGCCTCGACGACCTTGTCGCCCTCGCGTTTCTTGATCATCTGCTTGAGCGCCGGATTCGAGCAGTCGTAGGTGCCACCGCGGTTCACATAGACCCAACCGTCAGTACCGATCCATTTGGTGCCCATCTTGATGTCATCGTGACCGCCTGCGATGGTCATGGTGATGTCGCCCGCATACTTGGCTTCAGCGCGATACTTCGTGGCGGTGTTCCAGATGTCGGTGCGCGGTGGCATGTCCACCTGGATGGGGCTCACTTCGATGGGGCCGCTGCGGTCCATGTCCATGCCCCAGTGCGCGATGTCACAGTGGTGGCCGATCCAGTCGAGAAGCTGGCCGCCGCCGATGTTGTAGTCCCAGCGCCAGTTCTTGTGAATGCGGCACTCGATGTAGTCCTGCATCGTCGCCGGGCCGATCCACATTTCGTAGTCGAGTTCGGCGGGCGGTGGCGTGACGCTGCGCTTGTCCTTTGTGCCAGCAAAGTCGTTGTGACCAGCAGGAAGGCCGACATGCACCTCCCTGAGTTTTCCAATGAGGCCGTTGCGCACGATCTCAGCCCCGATGCGGAAGTTGTCCTCGCTGCGCTGCCAGGAGCCGGTCTGCCAGATGCGGCCGTGCTTCTGCACCGACTTCACGATGGCCTGCTGCTCCGCAATGGTGCGAGCGAGCGGCTTTTCGCCGTAGATGTCCTTGCCGTTCTTCGCCGCTTCGGTGGAAACGAGCGCGTGCCAGTTGTCCGGCAGGGCGATCATGACGGTGTCGATGTCCTTGCGCGCCATGACCTCGCGGTAGTCGTGGTAGGGCTTGCAGTCCTTGTTCTTGTAGGCGCCGTTGATGGTATCGAGCGCCTTTTCAAGGTTGCGCTTGTCGATGTCGCAGGCGGCGACGATCTGGCAGTCCTGCTCTTGAAGAAACTTGCCTGTGTTACTCGGCCCCATCATGCCCCAGCCGAAGACGGCCATGGTGATCTTGTTTGAGGGCGCATTCTGGCCTAGGACGCTGGCGGGAATGATGGTGGGAAAGCCGATGGCGGCGGCGGTGCGGCCGATGAACTGACGACGGGAGGAGACGGGGATGCGTTTCATGGTGGACGTTGGTGGATGGACGCGGTTTTAACCGAAAGCCAACGGGCAAGTCCAGCCGCAAATGCGTTTCCGTGCCCAACAGCCTTCCGACTAGCAGCTCGTGGGCACGCGCTGGGCGAGTTTCACGCTGTGCGGGATGGCTCCGAGGACAAAGCCCAGACAATCAACAGCCCCCTGGGGCTTGCCCGGCAGAGCGATCACCAGACTGCGATCCACCACGGCCGCGAGACTGCGGGAGAGAACAGCATTGGGCGTGAGATCCAACGACTTCATGCGCATGAGCTCGCCAAAACCCGGGATCTCGACACGCATGATGCCTCGGATGGCTTCGGGAGTGACATCACGCTCGGCGATGCCCGTGCCGCCGGTGGTGAGGATCAATGCGCATCCTTGAGCTGAAAAGGAACGAACAGCCTCCTGAATGCGGTTCAAATCGTCCGGCACGATCGCTTCAGCCACGACGGACCAGCCATAGCCTTCGGCGGCTTGTTTCAAGGCCGGGCCGCCCAAATCCTCATAGACACCCTGACTGGCACGGTCGGAGACGGTGATGATGCCTACCTGCATGAGTGAGATGAAATGGAAAAATGGGTGAATGCCAGGACAAACGGCTCAGATCTTTGGCATTCGAGCGCCACGTCAATGAACCGGAACACCGGTCGAGCAAGTCGATTGGAACAAGGCTCGAGCAGCCGGGATGCCGATTATTGCGCCTGAGGCTTGGTGCCAACCTGCGCTTTGTCCTCGCTTTTGGCCGCCGTGGTGGGCTTGTGGTCGAGTTCGAGGAGATCACGCAGGATGTGAATGGTCTCCAGTTTCACCGGCTCGATGCCATAGGGGAACTTGGACTGGTCATTGCCACTGTCGTCATCCTTGGAAGCCGTGCGCATGCCGGAATTCATCTCCTTGGTGAAGGAGGACTCAGGCACCAACTCAGCCTTGTCCACGTTGTCGAGGGTCAGATGGTAGGTCTTGAAGCCGTCCTCCTTGATGCGCTCCGCCACCGCCTTGGTGCGTTTTTCGCGCTCCTCGTTCTGCCTGTCGCGACGGGCTTCGGTTTCGAGGCGTTCCTTCTCACGGTCCTGCAGATTGAGCGTGACGGTGTTGCGGTCGATTTTTTCCTTCAGACGATTGGACTCGTCCACCACGTACTGGAACTCTGGATTGGCGGCGATGCGGCTTTTCACACGCGCGTTGATGTCGGCGATGGGAAACGGATCCTTGCGGAAGAGAGGGTACTTGCGCGGGGGAATGGTGTCGTAGGGCAGCGGGTTCTCGGCGGAGGACTCACCGATGTCCAGCACGTCGCGAATCGAAGGCAGCGGGATGTCGGCTTCGACCCCCTTGAGCTGGGTGGAACCACCTGCGATGCGGTAGAACTTTTGGATGGTGACCTTGAGATCACCGGCGCCTTTTTTGTCGCTGAAGAACGGCATGTAGCGCTCGACGGGGAGGATCGTCTGCACGGTGCCTTTCCCGAAGCTGGACTTGTCGCCAACGATCAGAGCACGGCGGTAATCCTGAAGAGCTGCAGCAAGAATTTCGGAGGCCGAGGCGCTGGCCTTGTTGGTCAG
>DAORHS010000270.1:0-6278 GCA_035438165.1 Prosthecobacter sp. | reverse complement strand
CTTCCATCGCATCCTCCAGGACGCCGGTTTCCCCTGCACCATCCGCCAAAGACGCGGGATTGATGTCGCTGCCGGTTGCGGGCAGCTCAAGGCGGCGAAGCAATCGCGACGGAAGGCGGCGTGAGGCGATTCCAAGGAGAGGGACTTGCCAAGTCCCGTCCTCCCAGACAACGGCACTTGGCAAGTGCCTCTCCTTGAACTCACCGTGAACCCCGCGTGAATTCATCTTCACAATTCACCCTGCCCCTTGCCGCAGGGCCGCCCGCGTGGACAGTTCCGCCATGCCGCGCCGCATCCTCCTGCTCAATCTCCTCGCCACGTTCTGGTGCTGCATCGTGCTGAACATCCGCTTCCACGTCGCCGGACACCACGGCTACATCTTTCTGCTGTGGAATCTCTTCCTGGCTGCCATTCCGCTGGGCCTCAGCCTCGGCCTGGAACGCACCCGCCGCCTTGTTCATGCGGTGCCGCTGCTCTCCGTGTGGCTGCTGTTCTTCCCGAACGCCCCCTACGTCCTCACCGACCTCATCCACCTCAATGCCTACCGCCATGGACGAGTGCCGCAGTGGCTCGACCTCCTGCTGTTGCTCTCCTTCGCCCTCGTCGCGCTCTGGTTTGGCTTCCAATCGCTGCAAATCGTCCAGCACTGGTTCGCACGCCGCTTCTCCCATGCCACCACCTGGGGCGTGACCGTGGTTTCGCTCGGTCTCAGCGGGTTCGGCGTCTATCTCGGCCGTTTCCTGCGCTGGAACAGTTGGGACATCGTCCACCGGCCTCATCTGCTCTTCAAAGACATCGCCACGCGCCTCCTCGACCCGTTTCATCACTCCCACACCTGGAGTTTCACCCTCGGCTTCGGCACTTTGCTTCTCTTCACCTACCTCTTCTGGATTTCGGCGACGACTCCGCAGCCTGCGCAGCGTAATCTCGATTAGCCGTGTCCCACTACGATCCCAGCCACGACCACCTGCTGCTCTTTGACGGCGTCTGCCATCTCTGCGACGCCAGCGTGCGCTTCGTTGTGCGACATGACCCAGCAGGCAAAATCAAATTCGCGCCCATCCAAAGCCCGGTCGGCCGTGAACTCTACACCCGGCACGGCCTCGATCCCGAATCGCCGAACGCCATGCTGTTCCTCACGCCGCGTGGAGCCTTTCAGGCCAGCGACGCCGCCCTCGAAATCGCCCGCACCCTCGGTGGCACATGGAAGTTCGCCCTCCTCTTCAAACCACTGCCGCGTGCGCTGCGCAATGCCGTTTACTACTTCATCGCCCGCAACCGCTACCGCTGGTTCGGCAAAGACGAGACCTGCATGATACCGACGCCGGAGCTGAAGGCGCGAGTCGTGACCGAGTAATTCCTCCTCGCGCACCCCAAACCTCGCGTGCTAAGCTCTTGCATGCAGCAAGCGTCCCCTTCCCCGACCACCACCCGCGAACGACTTGGTTTCGTGCGTGTGGCGGCGATGTCGCCGGAACTGGTGCTGGGGGATGTGTCGAAGAATGTCGCGATCCTCGCCAAAGAGACGCGCTCGCTGGCGCATCGTGGCTGCCGACTCATCGTATTTCCGGAACTGAGCCTCACGGGCTATTCGTGCGCGGATTTGTTTCACACGGAAGCCCTGCGGGCCGCAGCGGTGCGTGGTTTGGGTGAACTGGCTGAGGCGACGCATGATCTGCCGACCGTCTTGGTCGTCGGCCTGCCGTTGCTCGTGCAAGACCGGCTCTACAACGTGGCCGCCGTCCTGGCGAAAGGCCGCGTGCTAGGACTGGTGCCGAAAACGTTCCTGCCTAACTCATCCGAGTTCTATGAACGCCGCTGGTTCTCGCCCGCGCACACGCTCAATGCGAACACCGTGCGATTGAACGATGCAGACGTGCCTGTCGGTGCCGAATTACTGTTTGAGGTGCTGGATGTGCCCGGCTTCACGCTCGGCGTTGAGATTTGCGAAGATCTGTGGACGGTGATTCCGCCGTCGAGCCATCTCGCGCTCGCCGGAGCCACGCTGCTGGCGAATCCTTCGGCCAGCACCGAAGTTTTGGGCAAGGCACCGTATCGCCGTCATCTCGTAGCTCAGCAGGCGGCACGCTGCCTTGCGGCCTATGTTTATGCCGGAGCCGGAGCGGGTGAATCGAGCACAGACGTGGTGTACTCGGGCCACTGCCTCGTGGCTGAAAACGGCATTCTCCTCGGCGAGAGCGAGCGCTTCTCGTTCGACACGCGCTCAGCGATCACTGATGTCGATGTGCAACA
The DNA here is from genome assembly GCA_035438165.1 of Prosthecobacter sp. GTDB lineage: Bacteria > Verrucomicrobiota > Verrucomicrobiia > Verrucomicrobiales > Verrucomicrobiaceae > Prosthecobacter. Next base: position 4,025 of record DAORHS010000270.1, on the reverse strand, counting down.
TCTCACGCATGATCGCCTGAAGAGTGCGTCGTTCCGTGATGAGGCTGGCAGCGTTGGCTTTCGTCGCATTGTGTTCGATCTCGGCCCCGCGCTCGGTGGCGATGACAAGCTGCTGCGCACGATCTCGGCACATCCCTTCGTGCCTTCGACCAAAGTGGATCGCGCCGCCGTATGCGAGGAGATTTTCGCGATTCAGGCCACCGGACTGGCCCGCAGGCTCAAGCAAGCCCACGCCAAGACGGCGGTGCTTGGTTTGTCCGGCGGACTCGACTCAACGCTGGCACTGCTGGTGATGCTGGAGGCGCTGAAACGCGCCGGCATGCCGTCAAGCGCCGCTTTGACGATCACCATGCCCGGATTCGGCACCACGACGCGCACCAAGGGCAACGCCGAGCAACTCGCCGAGGCCTTGAACATCGAACTACGCACGATTTCGATCAATGAGGCGGTGCGACAGCATTTTGCCGACATCGGACATTCGGAGCATCAGCACGACGCGACTTACGAGAACTCGCAGGCGCGTGAGCGCACGCAGATCCTCATGGACATCGCCAACAAGACTGGCGGCATCGTCGTCGGCACGGGCGATCTGTCCGAGGCGGCGCTGGGCTGGTGCACCTTCAATGGCGACCACATGTCGATGTATCATGTGAACTCCGGCGTGCCGAAGACGCTGGTGCGCTACCTCATCGAATGGTGTGCGGAAGGACCGTTTGCTGACAAAGCGGGCGCGATCCTGCGCGACATCGCCGACACACCGATCACGCCGGAGTTGCTGCCGCTCGCGGCGGATGAATCGCTGCAACAGAAGACCGAGGACACCATCGGGCCGTATGAGCTGCATGACTTTTTCCTGTTCCACTTTGTGCGCCACGGCAGCAGCGCGGAAAAGATCCGCTGGCTGGCCGCGCAGGCCTTTGCGGGCAAATACGAAGACACAACCATCGCGAAATGGCTCGCGCTGTTCTTCAAACGCTTCGCGCAAAACCAGTTCAAGCGCTCCAGCGTGCCCGACGGCCCCAAGGTCGGCTCCGTGGCGCTCTCGCCGCGTGGCGACTGGCGCATGCCGAGCGACTACGCCGGTGATTTGAACTCCTGATTCATCCAATGTTCCGTTTTCTCGCCCTGGCTTTCCTGTTCACGCTCTGCGCCTGCACGCGCAGCAACAAACTGATCATCGGCACGGACGCGACGTATCCGCCGTTTGAGTATGTCGATGAGAACGGCCAGATCAGCGGCGTGGACATCGAGGTGGGGCGCGAGATCGGCAAGGCTCTGGGACGCGAGGTGGAATTTCGCAACATCAACTTCGACGGCCTCATCACCGCGCTGCGCACCGGTTCCATTGATCTTGTGATCTCGTCCATGACCGCCACGCCGGAGCGGCGCAAGTCGATCGACTTCTCCGAGCCGTATGTGAAGACCGGTCTGTCGATCCTGGCCGCCAAGAACTCCACGGTTCAAAGCGCTGCTGATTTGAAGACACCGGGACGCAAAATCGTCGTCCGTCTGGGTACCACGGGTGAGCATTGGGCACGCGAAAATCTCAAGGAGGCCAAGATCATCGCGCTCGACGCCGACGTGTCCTGCGTGATGGAAGTGGTGAACGCCAACGTCGATGCGTGGATCTACGACCAGCTCTCGATCATGAACTACCAGCTCAAACACGCGGAGAAGACGCGGGCGTTGCTCGCCCCGCTGCGGGAGGAAGTGTGGGCGGTCGGATTGAAGCAGGGCGATGACGAATTGAAAGCGAAGGTCAATGAAGTCCTCGCCCACATGCGCAGCGACGGCAGCTTCAGCAAGCTGGCTGAGCGCTTCATGGCGAAGGAGAAGGAGATGATGACGGCGCAGGGGCTGCCGTTCGTGTTTGAACTGAAGTGAGCGCAGCGTCAGGCCGCCACCAATTCTACATCACGCGTAATCCGGACTGATGGCACGGGCAGTGTCTCGCCTCGAGACTGGCGATGAGCCACCTCATCGCGGACAATGCCACACAGTTCAGCATAGACCTGCTCGTCATTCTGGCCGTGGCATACGCCGCCGAAATAAAGGTCCGGGCAATAGCCGACATACAACTGGTCCTCTTCTGACCAGCGAACGAAGCGGTGATAGCGGTCTTCGGCTTTCATGCGGGCAAGTTAATCACTTCTTGAGGGTTTGTGCAATGGCCTGGACGATCTGCTTTTCCTGATAACGCTGCGCATCATCACCTTCGGCGCCGCTCAGAGTGATGATTCCTGGAAATGCCGGATGTTTGAACTGCCAATGCGATCCTTTCTGCCGATCCAGTTCAAAGCCCGCCCGATTCAGATCACTGATCAACTGGCGAATTTTTCGCGGCATGGCTTCATGGTTTGTGATGTGCCTGTTTCACTTCGCCAGCACGAAATCATCTGGCTTCAGGCCCTCCTTGTTGCCTTTGAAACCGTACATCGTCGGCTGATAGTCGCCGACAGGAGTCACGTCGGCCTTCTCCGGCACTTCGAGACCGAGGCCCCAGAAGACGGCGTTCACGACGAGGCGGCGGGTGCCCTCGGTGGCGAGGTCGGTGGCGGCGCCCATGGTGGTGCAGAAGACTTTGTTTTCGGTGCCGGCATCGTTCTTCACCACGCGCATCCAGGCGACGGGCATCATGGGCGTGTTCACGTCCTGCTCGGTGCCCGCCTTGGTTTTTTTGGTGTAGGCGGCGGGCGGGGTGTCGGCGGTCATGCCTTGAAGGATTTGACCACGGGCGAGGATGACGGAGTCGGCGGGTGGAGCGGCTTCATAGACATCGCTGTTGGCAAAGATGTCGCTCACACCACGCAGGATGGGATGATTGGCATTCGCGGCCTCGATGATGCCCTTGGTGGCCTCGACCTTGTGCTTGCCCCAGTGGCTGACCCATGTTTCGCCGAGCACTTTGCGGCCCCAGCCGCCGTCCGGGTTGTTCCAGTTCCACGCGGCAAAGGGGCTGTCCTTGGCATAGCCATTGAACGCATGGGTGCTGGTGCGCAGGGCGATGATGGGGACGCCGCGATTGATGGCGTCGGCGAATTTCTTTGTCGTGGCGTCATCCCAGTGACGAAAACGCAGGAGCATGACGATGGCGTCGGCGGAATCGAGTGCTTCGGGATGCGTGAGGCTGCCTCCGGCGGTCGGATCGATGGTGCCATCCGCCCCGACGCTGAAAAGCACGGTGCATTTGAAGCCGTGACGCTGGCTGAGGAGCTTGCCGAGCATGGGCATGGCCTCCTCGCTGCGATATTCCTCATCACCGGAGAGCAGAACGATGTGCTTGCCTTTGGCCTCACCGGCGGGTTCATAAACGACATGGTCGGCGGCGATCAAACTGGATGCGGCAAGGAGAGAGAGGATCAATTGTTTCATGATGGCTGGCGGGAAGAGGTGGAGGATGAGACATACGGTGCTTTACGCCAAGCATTTCCTTCCCGTGACAGCGGGCGTAACGTCTGCCAGCCTCTCCCATCGCCCTATGATTCCCAAATTTCCGCTCATCCTCACCCTGATCCTCGGCGGCATCACCACATGGCTGTGGACGACGAACCACACGTTGCGCTCTGCGTCTGTGATCATTCTGCTGCCACTGTGGCTGCTGCTCATGGGGCTGTGGTGGGCGCTGCGGAAAAAAGGAGTGCGTCTGAAGCGGCTCCTCGGGGTGGTCGCCTGTGTCGCGGCGTTTTACGGCCTGTTCCGCTACGACGGTTCGGCGGACGGCTCAGCCTTTCCGAGCCTGGCCTGGCGCTGGCAGAAGAAGGAATCGCTGCCGGAACTCCACAGCATCACTGGCAAAGCCACAGCTCCTACAGCGGTTCCGGCGGGGGTAACGGACATGCCACGATTCCTGGGAGTCCGAGGCGACGGGGTGCTGGAGGAACCCCAGTGGCAGACGGACTGGAAGGCGCATCCACCGCGCGAGGTGTGGCGCATCGAGATCGGCGATGGCTGGTCAGGCTTCGCTGTGGCAGGTAATCGCGCCATCACGCAGGAGCAGCGAGGCACGGAAGAGTGCGTGACGTGCT
>DAORHS010000269.1:0-6280 GCA_035438165.1 Prosthecobacter sp. | reverse complement strand
CGCCATGCGCGATGAGAACCGGCGGCAGGGCCTGGGTGATGTGAAAAATCGGCGAGACATCGCGTCCGATGAGCTTCCACTCGTTCAGATCTGACGCCTTCGGGCCAAAGGATTTGCGGAAGCTCTTGGGTGGTCCGCCATCGCCGAGATTTTCCGTGGATGGTCCGAGATTCAGCAGGTCCGTCACTGGAAAAAACACCGTCGCCGCCTGCACGGCGCTGCTTTCACGATCCACGGGGTCGGGAGCGCTCGGATCGCCCGGTCCGCCTCGCGTTGCAAGCATCAGGCTCAAATGGCCGCCGGAACTGCCGCCGAAGACGCCGAGGCGGCTCGGATCAATGCCGTATTCCTTCGCATGATGCCGCACGAACCGCGCCGCACGATGCACATCCTCGACCGTCTCCTGAATCGTGGCCTCCGGCTGTGACAGATGATTGACCGCGATGACGGTGTGCCCCTGGCGCAGAAACGACGATGCCAGCCACGGCTGAAATTTCTTCGGGTCTGATTTCCACCGCCCGCTGATCATGACCAGGATGCCAATGCCGTTCGGATGCGACGGACGTACCACATTCAGCGTCAGATCGTGGCCATTCCGCTGGGTGTAAACGATGCCGCGTGTTTCCGTGAAGGACGGATGGAAATACCACCAGCCGGCACCAAACAGCACGAGGGCGAGCAGGATCAGGACAAGCAGCAGCCTTGCAAGAAAACGGATCAATCGACGCATGAGGGCACAAGAGATCAAGGAGCGGCACTTGCCAAGTTCCAGATGGGGAAGCGGACTTGGCAAGTCCGACTCCTTGATCAGCGCACAAAGATGAACTGCTGCGTGTTGATGAGCGCGAAGACGAGGTCTTCAGGGCTGCTGAGGCCCGACTTGGCCCACGCGGTTTTTTCGGCCTCGATCGGCAGACGTGAAAGCAACGTGAGATAAATGGCCGCGAGCTGGTCGTCGGGATATTTGGCTGCGGCGAGGTTCAGGCGAAGTTGCGTGTGCGGTTTGAGGATGGCCTCAAACAATTCGCTGTTCATCAAGACGAGCGCCTGTGGCATGGAGGCGTCGGAGTTAGAGTTGTCGATGAGATCGCGGTCGCTCTGGCCGAATTCGCGCAGGTAGTGGCCGCGTGGCGCGGGAGAGTCGAGTTCGGCGGCGCGGGGCCAGTCTTTGGCCTGGGCATGGCGTGATTTGAGATAGGCATCGACATCCGTGATGTTGAGGCGCTTCGCCTCCTCACGGAACACGACATCACGGACATCCTCGGCCTTCTTTTCCTCGCGCGGGATGGCCTGGTCGATGTCGTAGCCGGGCACGTCGATGTAGGCGCGGTTCTGGCCGGCTTTCTTGAGTTCTTCGAGACCCGGTTTGACGACGGGAATCGGCGGTGGAGCGGGTTTGCCGGTCTTCTTGGTGTAAAGCCGCGCCACGGCGGGAACGACGACGTGATCGTGGATGCCGGTGCGGGCGACGAACTCGACCGAGCGGATTTCGAGGTTCAGCTTTTCGATCTGCTCCTTGTCCTTGGCCTTCTGCGCGGCGGTGTAGGCCTCGCGTAGCGGCTTGGAGCGTGCGGAGACAGTTTCATAGATTTCGGAGGCCTTCATCGCGCCGTCGAAGATCTCCTGCGGCGTCATCAGATCGAGCGCGTCGCTCAGTTTGCCGCGATAGACGAGCTTCTGGGCCATTTCGCTGTCGATTCCCTTTCGGCGCGGCAGATCGGGCGTGGGATGGATGAGAGTGATAAAGCTGTCGTAAATTTGCTCCGCTGTCATGCGGCGCAAAACGGGGCCGGTGAAGTGATAGACCTCGCCAGCGACGAGTTCGGTCTTCGTCGCCTCGTTCTGATAAGCCTGTGTGTTGTAGAGCACGCGGAGGAATGCCTTCAAATCGTAGTGAAGCTCGATCATGAGCTTTTCGAGCCGCGTCATGAGCGCCGGATTCATCGCCACGGTGCTGTCCATGAGTTCATCGACCGGTTCGATCAAGCCGACGCCGAAGACCTTCTTCCACAGGCGGTTTGCGATCACTTTGGTGAAGCGTGGGTTATCAGGCGAGGTCATCCAGTCGGCGAAGCTTCGTAAATCACCGGTGAGCGGTTTGCCGAGCATCGTGGCGGGTTGGACGGCGTCCTTCGGCTTCGCGTCGGTGTATTGATAATCGTGCGGCAGCTTCAGCACGCGGCTTGGCAGCGACTGCACTTTGCTGTAGCGCACGAAGTCGACGAGGTTCTCAAACACGGGGCCTATGTGGCGAACTTGCACGGCCTGGTCGGGCTTTGTGTTGGCGGCACGTTTCAATTCCATCAACTCGCCTTTGTCGGAGACGCCGGTGAAGTTCGTCTCCAGCGGATAGGTGAAGGCGGCCATCTGGTAGAACTGCATCTGCGTCCATTTGTCGAAGGGATGGTTGTGGCATTGCGCGCACTCGATGCGCGTGCCGAGGAAGACGCGCGTGGTATTCGCCAGATTGTCGAGCGGCATGCCAAGATCGCGCATGTAGTAGCCGATGGCGGGGTTGTCCCACACCTTGCCCTGCGCGGTGAGCAACTCGCGAACAAATGCGCCATAAGGCATATTTTCGCGGATGCGTCTCTTCACATGCTCCAGATAGGGTTTCGAGGTCATCTCGCCCTGACCGCCGTTTGCACGTGACTGCATACGGAGCAGGTCGGCCCAGAAATGAAACATGTGCTGGGTGTAGCCTTCGCTGGCCAGCAACGCGTCGATCAGCTTCGCGCGTTTGTCCTTGTCCGTGCTCTGCAAGAACGCCTGCGTCTCCTGCATCGTCGGAATGCGACCAATGATGTCGAGATGAGCGCGGCGGACGAAGGTTTCATCACTCGCCGGTGAATTCGGCGTGAGCTTGTGATGCTGCCAGTCTTTGGCGAGCAGCGCGTCGATCTGTTTCGACGCTTCGTCCGCCTGGGTGGAGACGGCGAGGCCAAACGTGACGAGAAGCGTGCGCGTGAGTGCTTTCATGACTGCGCAGGCAAACGAGTGGGTGGCAGGCCTTCTATCCCGCTCACTTGAGGGCTTCGTAGGCGATGAGCGAAGGCTCCATGGCCTTCAGCGCCGTGGTCCAGAACTCGGGGTTCGTGAGGTCTTCGCCGAGCGTCTGCTTCACGACCTCTTCGCACGTCGCGCTGCCGGTCATGGAGAGGAATGCCTCGTAGCGTGGCAGGAAGGACGCGCCTTCGGCTTTGAACCGCGCGAACAACGCCTGGCTGAGCAGGTAGCCGAAGACGTAGGGGAAGTTGTAGAACGAGACGCCGGTGATGAAGAAATGCATCTTGTAGGCCCAGAACATCGGGTCGGTGCCGTCATCGAGCAGTGTGTCGCCGTAGAGCTTGCGTTGCGCCTCGCTCATGAGTTCGCTGAGCCGGGACACGGAGACTTCGCCGGACGCACGTTCGATGTAGAAGGCCTTCTCGAACTCGTAGCGCATGGGGATGTTGATCAGGTAGGCGTGCGCGCGGAGCATCTCCTGGTCGAGCAGGTAGGCCTTCGTGGCGTCGGTGATGCCCGGATCGCTCATCAGGCCGTCGAGCAGGATCATCTCGCCAAAGTTCGAGGCCGTTTCCGCGAGCGTCATCGGATAGCTGGCCGCGAAGGATCGCGCCGGGCGCAACACGCAGGAATGCCAGGCGTGACCGACCTCGTGCGCGAGCGTGACCATGTCATGCACGGTCTTGTGGAAGGTCATATAGACGCGCTCCTCGTGCTTGAGCTGAGAACCCGTGCAGAACGCTCCTGGACGCTTGCCTGCACGCGGTTGGGCCTCGATCCAGCGCTGCGCCAGCATCTCGCGGAAATACGCGCCGAGTTTCGGATAGGCGCTGCTGAAGGCGTGATCGACGGTGGCAGAGGCCTCGTCCCACGTGAGCTCTTTTTCGTCCGGCGGGGCGATCTGCGGTGCTTCGAGGTCGAAGTAGTGCAGCGCAGGTGTGCCTTGCAGCTTCGCCGCTTTGCGGATGGCACGACGCGGCAGGTCGATGTTCGTATGAATCGCCTCCAGCATCGCGTCGAGCGACTTGCGGCTCATCGCGCCGTCGAACAGCGGCGTGTCGAGGAAGTGCGACAGACCACGGCGGCCATAAAGGCTCAGCCGCGTGCCTGCGATGCCGTTCAAACCGGCGGCGAGAGTGACAGCGTGATCATTCCAAGGCTTCTGCCCATCGTTAAAAGCTGCCTCACGCAATTTGCGGTCCGGTTCCGACATCAGGGCGCGACGACGCGACATCGGCACGACTTCTTTATGCCCATCAGGGAAGGTCATCTCGAACTCCATCTTGCCCGTCAGCGTGTCGTAGAGCCGTCCCCAGGCGTGAAGCCCGTTCACATTGAGGTCGGCGGCCAGCGCCTCCATCTCCGACTTCATCTGGTGCTGCCCCTCGTGACGCAGGCGCTTCACCGCGTGCTCGGCGTTCTTCAAAGAAGGATCGGTGAGCATCGAGGCGAAGGCGTCATCGCTCAAAGCAGCCAGCGCGGAGCGCAGGGAGGCCTGAAGCTTGGTGCTTTCGGCTTCGAGTGTCGAAAGCCACGCTTCATCGGCCTTCACGGCATCGTCATTGGCATCGTCGGCAGATAGACAGCCGAGATAGGCCGAGAGATGGCCGAGCCGGTCGCCGAGAGACTCCAGCGCATTGATGACGCGCACGATTTCGTTCGTCTCGCCGCCCAAAGAGGCGGCTTGAGTCTTCAGCGCCTCCACATCGCGCACGAGCGCGGCTTTGAAGTCGGTGTAATCGGGTTTGCCGAAGCCGGAGAACCAGGATTTGAGGGACCAGCGGTCGGAAATGGAGGTGGGCATGCCCTTTTGTTACGAGGAAGCGAGCGTTGTGCAAGCAGCCTTAAAACACGGAGGCGTCGATGATGGCGAGCACATCCTCCAGTACGTCCTGTGGCGCGCGTTCGATGAGCTTCAGACCGCGCGACCGGAAATCGAGCGACTTCACCTGCTCGCACATGACAAATCCGGTCAACGAGGTGCGGCCACTGATCGGCACATGGAAAGGGATGCGGCGGTTGGTGTTGGTGATCGGGCAGCAGATCGCCATGCCCGTGGCCTTGTTGAAGACATCCTTGCTCACCACCAGCGCCGGGCGGCGGCCTCTCTGCTCGTGGCCGGATTGCGGATCAAAATCCAGCGCCACGAGATCGCCCTGACGTGGGACGTAAGCAGCCATCACCAGACCTCCCGCCCGTTCGTTCCCCAGTCAAACTCGGCAGTCTTGCCGCCCTTTGGCATGGCGGCGGCCAGGTCTTCGATGCGATGGCGGCCGCGAACACGCGAAGGCGCATCCGCAGGCTTCACGATGATGGCGTCTTTTTTGGGCGACAACACCACTTCGAGGCTGGCCCCGGTTTCGATGCCCAAGGCCGTGAGCAGCGTCTTGGGCAGGCGCACTCCCTGGCTGTTTCCCCATGCTTGCAGTGTTGTGGTCATGTGCGGATTGTATAGCCCTGGGCTAGACATGGCAAGTTTGTGTTTGTCGGAGTGCTTCGCGCTACCGGCTCACGCGGCCTCCACCATCGCCCTGCATGAGGGCTTCGATCTCCTCACGCGTGCTGTAGTTGTAATCGCCTTCAATCGAATGCGCGAGGCATCCAGCGGCAGTGGCGAAAGCGACGGCGGCTGGAGCGGTGGAGTTTTGGAGGAATGAAAACATCAACCCCGCCGTGAACGCGTCGCCCGCACCGAGGCGGTCGATGATTTGCGTGATCGTGTAGGCCGGCGCTGTGTGCAGCGTGTCGGTGGCGGCATCGTAAAGCGCGCCGCTGAAGCATTGCGCGGCGGAGGTGCTGCCATCGCGCAATGTGAACCCAGTATGGGTTAGATTGGGGAACTCGGAGATGATTTGCTTCGCCAGCGTCTTCAAATCACCGCTAAAGTCGATGCCGAGCATGGCGGTGGCATCGCTGATGCCGCCGACGAAGATGGTGACGTGGCGCAGCAGCTCACGCATCGTGCGCGTGGCCAGTTCGCGGGCGGAGAGCGGCGGCTCCCAGCGCCAGAGCTTGGTGCGGTAGTTCATGTCACACACGACCTGGACGCCACGACGTTTGGCTTCCTGCACGGCGAAAAGCGCGACCTCGGCGGCGTTGCGCGAGATGGCGGGCGTGATGCCGGAGATGACGAACCACTCGCAGCCGGAGAAGATCGCGTCCCAGTCGTAGGCGGGCGCGGGTGTGATGGCCACAGCGGAGCCGTCGCGGTCATAGATGACATTGCCGCCACGCTGGTTGGCGCCGTGTTCGAGGAAGTAGGTGCCGAGGCGGC
>DAORHS010000268.1:0-6285 GCA_035438165.1 Prosthecobacter sp. | reverse complement strand
GTGGCGGTGGCTAGAAGTTCGTTCACTGGTGACTGGATGTTGGATGCTTGATGCTTGATGAAATGACTTGAATCAATTCGCGGGCGAGGGCGGTTTTGGACTGTCTGGGGAGATGAATCGTCCGGCCGCCGGGGAGGCAGAGGGTGACTTCGTTTTCCGCACTGTCAAACCCGATGCCCGCCTGCGACACATCGTTCGCCACGATCATGTCACACCCCTTGCGCTCCAGCTTCTCCTGCGCGTGGGCGACAAGGTTCTCGGTTTCCGCCGCAAAACCGACGAGGAAGCCCTGGAAGCCGAGTTTCGAGCGTGCGGAACCAAGGATGTCCTCGGTGCGTTCGAGTTCGAGCGTGAGTTTGTCGGCCGTCTTCTTCATCTTCTGTGCCGCGAAGTGTACCGGCCGGTAATCCGCCACCGCCGCGCTGAAAATGGCCGCGTCGCAGCCGCTGAGGTAGATCTGCACCGCGTCGAACATCTCGCGTGCTGTTTCCGCATGGATCAAACTCACGCCTTCGGGCGCGGGGATCGTCACCGGACCGGAAATGAGCACCACATCGTGTCCCGCCTCGCATGCGGCCTCAGCCAGCGCATAGCCCATGCGCCCGGACGAGCGGTTCGAGAGGAACCGCACCGGATCAATCGGCTCCCGCGTCGGGCCGGCGGTGATGAGGAGGCGCATGGGTCATCATGGCGGATAGCCTTCCAGGCTGTCAACGGATTGAGGCTTCCAGCCTTTGATTCTGGTCGAAGGCGGGACGCCTCGATCCACTGACAGGCCTGAGGCCTATCCTCCAGGGACGGTGAGCGGCTTGCCGTTGTCCTTGGGACCGAGCTTGATGAAGAAGGGCACGGCACGCTTGGCCCAGTCGTCGGCATCGGGGAAACCGCCCGCTTCGCCGCCGAAGGTACTGCGGAGCATGTCGGTGTCGATGATGCCGGGATTCATCGGGATCACGGCCACTTTACCGCCGGTGTCCTGCGCCGCGGCCATGGAGAGGCCCTCAATGGCGTATTTCGAGGCGCAATACGCTGCCACATCCGGCGCTGTGCAGCGCCCCCAGCCGGAGGAAAAGTTCACGATCACGCCGCTGCCGCGTTTCAACATTGCAGGCAGCAGATGGCGCATCATCCCGGCTGGGCCTTTGATGTTGATGTCGATGATGCGGCTGAACTCCTCCGCGCTTGTCTCCCACAGCGGCGCGTTCGGATTGATGATCGCTGCGTTGTTCAACACAAGGTCCGGCGGACCGAATTGTTTCACGATGGAGGCGCAAAACGCGGTGACATCGGTTTCGCATGAGACATCGCAGGTCTGGAAAAGATGCGGCGTTGGGAACTGACGTCGCAATTCGGCAATGTGCTTCTCATTGCGGCCACAACCGGCAATCTGCCATCCCGCGTCGATGAAGCGCGGAATCATCGCACGGCCAAGTCCACGCGTGCAGCCGGTGATGACGACGGTTTTGGGTTTCATGGTCAAATCATGGAGCGCGAGTACGTCGAAGACCACTCGCCTGCTGGCCGTGGCTTGATGGCGGCAGGAAAGTCAGGCGAGTAGAATACTTGCGCTCCAGCTAGCGCCTCTTTTTAGTCCACGCGGTCATGACACCTTTTTCAGCAGTTCTACTCGCCGGTGGTCGCTCCACCCGGATGAAGCAGGACAAGGCCCTGCTCCACTGGCACGGGCAGGACCTGTGGCAGGCGCAGGTGCACAAGCTGCAGTCCATCGACGCCGCACGCGTGCTGCTCTCCTGCCGTCGCGACCAGCCCTTGTTCGTCAGCCCCAGCGAAGAAGTGGAAGTCCTGCACGATCCCGAAGGCACGGATGACGGCCCGCTGGGTGCCATCACCCGTTGCTTGGAACGGGTGCAAATGCCGCTGCTCGTCCTCGCCGTCGATATGCCCTGGATGACCGCCGCCTTTCTCCGCGAGCAACTGCACAAGCACGAGAGTCCGGACAAAGGCTGGTTCTTCCGCGGCCCGCACGGCGATGAGGCCCTGGCCGGTCTCTACGTTCCCGCCATGCTGCCGCTGATGCAGGAGGCGCTGTCCAAGAAAGACTTCAAGCTCCAGCACGTCATCGAGGCCGCCGTCCATTCAGAACTGGCCATCACGCATGCACTGGGAGACGAGCAGATGCCGTTCTTCCACAATGCGAACACGCCGGCGGATTTGAAGTAGCTTGCCCGCATACTTTGCTCACAGCTTCTTAAGCTGGGCCGTCAGGTACTCGCCGCATGGAGTTTCTTTGCCGTCCTTGAAACGAATCATATAGGACTTGCCGGATGTGCCTGACTCAGAGGCCACTTTGGCGATGAAGTCGGCGGCGGTCTTCACCTCCTTTGCATGGCGCCCCCATTTGGCCCGGAGAAACTTGGCCGCGTTTGCCGCACTGTAGTCACTGCCATTCCTGACGAAGGTGGCGTTTTCCAGCCCCTGAACGTTCGTGATCAGCGCCTCGATCTTCGACTTCTCTGTCGCCGAAGCGGGTTCCTCTGCCGACAGCGTGGTGGCGGCACTCCAAAAGAAGCAGAGGAGGCACAGTGCCTGGGAGATGAGTTTCGGTGTCATGGCGGTAAAATACACAACGCCCCCGGTTCGAGAACGGATGTCCTGACTCAACGCAGCTCATGCCCCAAAATCGCCAGCGTGGCGATGCCGGCTGTTTCTGCGCGCAGCACCAAGGGCCCGAGTGTGATTGGCACAAAGCCTGCCGAAAAGGCCAGCGCTTCTTCTTCAGCGGTGAAATCCCCTTCGGGACCGATGAGGACGGCCACGCTGTTCGGTTTGGATGCAGGCAGCGCTTGTTTGAGCGTGCGGGAATGCTCGCTGAGCGCAGGGATGAGTTTGAAGTCGGCTTGAATCTTTAAACTGGCAGCGAAGGCAATCGGAGCCTTTAATTCGGGCACAAACGGCGTGTGGCACTGCTTGGCGCTCTCGATCATGTGCCTGCGCCATTTGGCGAGCTTCTTTTCGATCTGCGCGGCATCGAGATGGATCACGGTGCGCTCGGTGATGATCGGTTGAATGCTCGCAGCGCCGAGTTCGACGGCTTTTTCGAGCAGCCACTCGAAGGGCTCGGCTTTGATGAGCGCGGGAAGCAGATGGATCGCCGTTTGAAACGGCTCGACGCGTGATTCGGAGATGATTTTGGCCTGCACTTCCGGTTTGGAGACGTGCGTGATCTCGCAAACAGCGACACGGCCTGCGCCGTCGAATATTTCAATGGTGTCGCCGGGCTGCTTGCGCATCACGCGGCTGCAATGCTGGGCCTCGTCATTCGTGAGCGTGAGATGGGGCGAGGTCCAGGTGGCGGGCGAGAGATGGAAGCGGGGGAGGGACATGGGAATGACGAATGACGAATGACGAATGCAGAATGACGAGGCCATTCGTCATTCGACATTCTGCATTCGTCATTTTCTGTTCATCAGCGCCTCAATGTCATCCGCCTCAATCGGAATATGCGCCATGAGGTCGATGTTGCCGTGTTCACCGATGACAATGTTGTTTTCGAGGCGGACGCCGAGCTTCTCCTCACGGATGTAGATGCCGGGCTCGACGGTGAAGACCATGCCGGGCTGCACGGGCTTCCACATGTGACCGACGTCGTGGACATCAATGCCAAGTGGATGCGAGGTGCCGTGCGGGAAGTATTTTTTATACGCGGGCTTGTCGGGGTCCTGTTTGTCGATGTCAGCCTGGGTGATGAGACCGAGGTCGAGAAGTTCTTCCTGCATGAGGAGGCCGACCTGCTCCTGATACTCGCGGATGATGACGCCGGACTTCAGCATCTGGCAGCACTGTTTGAAGATGCGCAGCACGGCGTCATAGACCTGGCGTTGGCGCGGGGTGAACTTGCCGTTCACCGGGATCGTGCGCGTGAGGTCGGCGTTGTAGTTGCCGTAGTTCGCGGCCACATCCAGCAGCAGCAGCTCGCCATCCTGGCACTGGCAGTGGTTGGTGATGTAGTGCAGCACGCAGGCGTTCGCGCCGCTGGCGATGATGGGCGTGTAGGCGAAGCCACGGGCGCGCTGGCGGATGAACTCGTGGGAAAGCTCGGCCTCGACCTCGAACTCATGCACACCGGGCTTCACGAAGTTCAGCAGACGGTTGAAACCGTCGCCCGTGATGCGGATGGCTTCATTCAGCGCGGTGATTTCGTGCTCGCTCTTGATCACACGCAGCTCGTGCATGAGCGGCGCGAGGCGGCGGTAGTCATGCAGCGGATACTCGCGCTGGCAGCGCTGCGTGAAGCGCATCTCGCGGGTTTCCGTGGGGATGGTGGCGCGGAGGTGCTCGTTGGAGTTCAGGAAGACATGATCCGCCTGGCACATGACGGAACGGAACTGCGTTTCAAAATCATCAAGCCAATGCACGCGCTGGATGCCGCTGCGCTCCGTGGCCTGCGGCTTCGTGAGCTTTTCGCCCTCCCACACGGCGATGGTTTCATTCGTTTCACGCACGAAGAGCATCTCGCGCTGCTTCGGATCGGCGGCATCGGGATAGAGGACAAGAATCGTCTCCTCCTGATCGACGCCGCTGAGGTAAAACAGGTCGCTGTTCTGCACGAAGCCCATCGAGCCGTCCGCATTCGTCGGCAGCACGTCGTTCGCATGCAGGATGACGACAGACTGCGGCGGCAGCTTCGCGTAGAGACGCTGGCGGTTGGAGACGAAGAGTTCGGCGGGCAGGGGTTGGTAACGCATAAGAGGTAGAGCAAGCGTCCCGCTTGCATCAGGGCCGAAATTGCAGCAGGCCGGAGGCTTGCACCACTTTATTTCACCAGCACCGCCTTCGGCGGATGGCGGTCGGCTTTGATCCACTGCTGCGCCTCGGTCCAGAAGGCCTCGACGGGCAGGGCAAAGGTGGTGACGCGATCGACGCGGGCGATGTTGATGCCGACAACCCTGCCCTCCAGCGTGGCGACGGGGCCGCCCATGTCGGCGGGAAGGAGCGGGATGTCGTGCTGGAGGACTTCGGGGAAGTTGTCGCTGCGCAGGGAGATGCCGCCGTTGGCGAAGTCCTCGCCCTCCCAGTTTTGCAGCACCTTGGTGCGGCTGGCGAGGCGGACGCGGCAGGTCTCCTCCTTGTCTTTGCGCAGGTAATGCACCTCGATGATCTCACCGGGCTGGCGTTTGTTCACGATGTCATGCACGCGGCGAAACTCCGCCACCGGTTCTCCGGCGATGTTGATGAGAACGTCGTTCTCCTGCAGGCCGGCGGCCTCGGCGGGGCTTTCGCTGGCGATGCCGACAATGCGCACGCCTTTGCCGTTTTTCGCTGATTTCTCATCCATGCGGATGCCGAGCGCGGCCCCGGTGCCGGGAATGCGGCGAATGCGGGCGCTGACGATGCCGATGCGGGGTTCCTTGCCCGTGTCCGCGACGCTGCACAGCCACTGGCCCATGGTGAGAGGCCGGGCGGCCCCAAACGACACCGCCCGCAGGCCGGTGATGCCCACGGCCTGCGCCAGCAGCAGGTCAAACCGCGTCTCGCGATGCACCTCGCGCAGATCCGCCGTGCGGCCGTCGTTGAACTTGATGCGCACTTTCTCAAGCTCGGGCACCTCGCTGGCCTTCAGCAGCACATAGCCGTCCTCACCGACGATCGTGGCCGAGCAGATGGCCCGCCCGAGGAGGCTTTCAATCCGTGCGGCGCAGGTGATGGTCAGCGGTTTGAGTTTTTCGACCGCGGTCAGGGTTTGCCTGCCGTTGGTACGCTGATCGAGAGGCAGTGTCGGGCGCGGGGAGTCCGCCGGGGCCGCGAGGGGGCAGAGCAGGAAAAGAACGGCGGAATGACGAAGGACGAATTTCCGAATGACGAAATAATGACAAAGCCCCAATGACGAAAGCCGACGCGCGATCCTTGTGGCGCGCTGTTCGTCATTCGTCATTCTCCCGCTCACTGTCCTTCCTCCTGCGGCTTTTGGGCCAGTTTGACGGACACTTCGCGCTCACCTCCATTGCTGCGGAGTTTGAGTTTGAGGGTGTCGCCGGCGGCACGCGCACGCACGGCGGCGCTGAACTGCTGCTGGTCGGTCATGGCATCGCCATTGACGCTGAGAATGACGTCTCCCGCACGAATGCCGGCCTTCAGGGCGGGCGATCCGTCGATCACGTCGGCCACTTCGAGCTCCACGTCGTCGCTCATGACGGTGGCGACGCCGAGATAGCCACCGGCTCCGATGCCCCAGACCTTGATCACCTGCGACTTCTGCATCGCATCCCAGGAGCGGAGGAAAGGCGCCATGGAGACGTGCACGTTCTGATCACGGCCCTCCCAGAT
>DAORHS010000267.1:3395-6306 GCA_035438165.1 Prosthecobacter sp. | reverse complement strand
GGCAAGGGAGGCACCACGCACGCCATCCGCAACGGCCACTTTTGGAATCAGGCGAACGCGAACTATCCGTCGTTCGTCTCCGCCACCGCGCCGGACTTCGCGCCGGAGCTGCAAAACTACCTGCCCGCCTCCGCGCGCTACGACAGCGGCGAGGGCGGCGCGGGCAAACCGGGCACCACCGCCGTGTATGGCGGCCACTCGCACGTCGGCACGATGATCTACAACGGCGACAACTGGCCCGCGATCTACCGCGACCATCTTTTCACGCACAACCTGCACGGTCATCAGCTCAATCACCAGCACATGGTCCGCACCGGCAGCGGCTACGAGACCTTCCACGCCGGCTACGACCTCCTCTACAGCTCCGCGCCCGACTACATCCCTGTCGATCTCCAAACCGGCCCCGACGGTGCCGTCTATGTCATCGACTGGACCGACACCCAGCACTGCCACAATCCCGACGACGAAAAATGGGACCGCACGAATGGGCGGATCTACCGCATCTCGTGGAAGGAGACTTACAAGCCGGTGAAGGTGGATTTGGGGAAGATGAGCGACCTGCAACTCCTGGATTTGTTGAAACACCGCAACTCATGGCATGCCAATACCGCGCAACGACTGCTTCATGAGCGTTCGATTCGTGGCTTCAAGGGCGAGCGCTTCAGTTTCCCACTCATGCTTTCACCCGGCATGAGCGATCAACATGTGATGCGCATAGCCTGTCTTCTTCACTTCGCTGAACGAGACAAACCGAAAGTGGCAACTTGGTTTGCGGGCAAACGGTATGGCGAGTCCGTGAGAGCAATGAGCGTGCAACTTGCAACGGAGATCGCGGGTGAATGCAAAATGGAGATCGAAGCCCTTTATGAGATGGCTGAGTCCGATCCATCACCGCTTGTCAGACTTGCTATTGCCTCTGCCTTGCCGTCGCTTGAATCGCAGGATGTGTGGGATCTGTCCGAAATGCTGGCGATGCATGGCGAGGACAAGGATGACCGCTTTCTGCCGAAGATGATCTGGTTCGGCCTTGCGAGAGTCATTGAGCAGGATTGGGCGCGGGGTCTGGCGCTGGCGGAGAAGACGCCGATGCCTTCGCTGGCCGATTCGATCCGCTGGTTTGCCGGAAAGAGCACCGAAGGCCGTGAGGCGCTGGTGAAGACGCTGAAGACGACGCGGGATCTGAAGCTGCTGGCGTTTTCGTTGAAGGATGAGGCGGTCGTGAAGATGCCGACGGGGTGGAAGGAATCGTGTGATCGTGTTTTCTACGACGAAGGACGTGAGTGCTTGGGTGAAATGGTCACGCTGACGGCTATCTTCGGGAACAAAGATACGTTGAGACAAATGCATGAGACTTTGGCCAACAAATCTGAAACATTGGAGCAGCGTCGCTGGGCCTTCGATTTGCTCAAACGTACCGGTGATGCCGAATCGACGCCGATCTTCGCGAAGCTGCTCGACGAGCCCGCCTTCTCATCCGCAGTGATTCCGTTGCTTTCCCGCTCAAACGATCCCGCGACGGCCACAGCGCTGATGCAGCGCTTTGAAAAGCTGATTCCGACCGACAGTAACGCCGCGTTGGGAGCTTTGACGAGCCGCGCGGAACTCGCTAAACCGCTCCTCGAAGCCGTGAAGGCGGAAGCGTTCGACAAGAAGCACCTCAGCAGCCTGCAAATCCGTCAGATGCGCAATCTGAACCACGCGGAGATCAACACGCTGCTCGACGCGACGTGGGGCAAGGTGAACGAATCGAGCGCCGCGGCGAAGGCGAGCATCGCGAAGCTCAAGAAAGCCTACGAGTCCGCGCCGCTGTGGGCCTTCAATGCGAAATCGGGCGAGCAGACCTTCCAACAGCTCTGCGCCGTGTGTCACTCGATGGGCGGTGTCGGCGGCAAACTCGGCCCCGATCTCGCGGGCTCGTGGCGCAATGGTCTCGACTACTTTTTGGAGAACATCATCGACCCGAACGCCGTCGTCGGAGACAACTTCCAGCTTCACGTCTTGACCAAGAAGGACGGCAGCGTCGTCTCTGGCGTCATCGAGCAGGAAACCGACACCGCCATCACCGCGCGCACCGTGACGGAGTCGGTCATCATTTCCAAAGCCGACCTCAAAGACCGCCAGAAGCTTCCTGTTTCAATCATGCCGCCCGGGCTTCTCGAAGCCTTGCCGGAGCGGAAGGCGCTGGAACTGCTAAAGTATCTGCTGAGCAAGAGGGAGTGAGACATGCGGCGATAAGTGATGCCGGCAGAGCGTATGCCTCCGATCATGAACAAAGCCCTCCACATCATCGCGCTCACGGCAGCCTTCGTTCTTCAAGCGGCGGCGCAAACCAGCGAATGGAAAGCCGCGGCGGCGAAGGCGGTCATCACACCGACGGAGCCGATGTATCTCGCGGGTTTCGCAAACCGTGAGGTGCCGGCGGAGGGGACAGCGATGGAACTGCATGCGAAGTCTCTCGCCATTGAGGACAAGCAAGGTGTGCGCTTTGTCATGGTGACGCTGGATCTCGTGGAAGTGACGTATCAGCTTCGTGATGCGGTGGCGGCGTCGGTGAAGGCAAAGTTTGGTCTGCCGGAGAAGGCGCTGCTGCTCAACTGCTCGCACACACACTGCGGGCCGGAGCTGCGCTACACGGAGCTAGAGTTCATGAGCTTCACCGATCCGCTGCGGAAGGAGCGCTGCCTGCGCTACAACGCGTTTTTGACGGAAAAGATCGTCGGCATCATCGGCGAGGCCTTGCAGCATCTGGAACCAGCGACAGTGAGCTATGGTCATGCACGCTGCGGCTTTGCGATGAATCGCCGCCTGAAGAGCGACAAGCCGACAGGCGATCCCTATTTGAACAGCCCGAATCCCGAAGGCGTGGTGGATCACGATGTGCCGGTGCTGACGGTGAACACGACGGCGGGCA
>DAORHS010000267.1:0-3295 GCA_035438165.1 Prosthecobacter sp. | reverse complement strand
GAAGGCGTGGTGGATCACGATGTGCCGGTGCTGACGGTGAACACGACGGCGGGCAAGCTGAGCGCCATTGTCTTCGGCTACGCCTGCCACAACACGTCGATGAGCATCAAGCAGTGGCACGGCGACTACGCGGGCCATGCGCAGCAGATGATCGAAGAGGCGCATCCGGGCACCGTGGCGCTGTTCATGATGGGCTGCGGCGGCGATCAGAATGCGTATCCACGCTTCAGTCCGATCTTCAGCCTGCGGCACGGTCAAAGCCTCGCCACGGCAGTGGAGGCGGCGATTGATGCGAAGCCGAAACCAATCCACGGCCCGCTGCGCATCGACTGGCAGACGACGCGGCTCGACTATCAGTCCATCCCGACGGCGGAGTTGATCGAGAAGCGTCTCAGCACGGGCGAAGGCTATGACAAGGGCTACGAGGTCTATCAGCGCATGTGGGACGAGAAGCGGCTGCATGCGATCAAGAACGGCGGCTTGCGCGATCACTACGATTACCCGATTCAAACCGTGCGCTTTGGCAGCGACCTGACCTTCGTGGCGCTGAGTGGCGAGACGTGTGTGGATTATTCGCTGCGGTTGAAGCGCGAGTTCACCGGCCCAGGCCGCTTGTGGGTCGCGGGTTACAGCAACGACATTCTCGCCTACATCCCGAGCAAGCGTGTGCTGCATGAAGGCGGCTACGAGGCTTTCCGTTCATTGATGTATTGGTCGAATCCGCTGCATCCAGACAAGTTCGCCGACACACTGGAGGAACGCATCATCGGGAAGGTGCAGGAGATGCTGAAGCCATGAAACGACTTTGCTTCATCTTCTCTTTATTCAGCGCCGTTCTCAGCGCTGCTGATCTCCAAATTATCGTCGCCCCGCGAGTGAGTGTGGTGGAGCGGGAAGGCATCACGGGCGGTGGACAGATTGTTTCGGCGGGTGATCGGCTGTTGATGTTTTACCCGAATCATCCCGATGACTTCGGCGGCTCTGGCGGCATGGGCGCGAGTGTTTCAGAGGATGGCGGTGCAACGTGGAAAGCGCAGCCGGATGACTGGCCGATGCCAAAGATGGTGGATCTTTGGGCTGACAAACTGCGCGATGGATCGTTGCTCGCGTTTGGCATCCGCTGGGTGCCTGATCCGAAGAAACGCGGTGAAGTGACGGCGAAGGATGTGCCTGCGGATGCTTATCAAATCGCGGTCTCGAAGGATCAGGGGCGCACATGGCAGCCTGAGACGGCGGTGATCGAGTGTCCGCCGGAGTTTGGCGTGATCGCGAGGCCGTTGCCTCATGCCTTCGAGGATGAAAAGGGTGCGCTTTTCATGCCCGCGTATGCCTGGGGCAAGCATGGCAATCATGCGCTGCTTTTGACTTCGGCGGATCGTGGCAGGCGCTGGACGGTGCTTTCCAGCATCACGACTGCCGCAGCGATGGTGAAAGCGGGAGCACCAGTGACGACACCGTGGCTCGAAACGACGGTTTCGCCGACGAAAGGCGGTGACTGGCTCGCCATCGTGCGCACAGGCAGCAGCGCGAAGGCATCGCTCGTGAGCGTGAGGTCTGCGGATCGCGGCAAGACATGGTCGGCGCCGGAAAAACTGCCCATCGCAGGCAAGTTGCCGACGCTGCAACTTCTGCCGAATGGCGTGCTCGCGCTGCTCACAGCGCACTCGAAAAATCACGCCCGTCTTTATCTCTCCGCCGATGGCACGGGCCGCGAGTGGAGCCAGGCGTACATCCTCACCAGCCTTTGCGGCGGCAACGCGGGCATGACCGTCACGGGCAAGGATTCACTCATCGTCATCACGCCTGCAAACCGCCGCATTGACGCATGGCGGGTGAAGATTGGCGCGCCGAGTGTGATGACGAAGGATCTGGCTGCGCCGACGGGGATCGCATTTGCCAAAGGTGTGCTGTCCTGGTCGGGATCGGCAGCGGGTTATCGGGTGACGCCAGTATTGATGAAAACGCCCACGGGTTATGATGACACGGAGATTCATCCTCACGCGATCATCCAAACGGCGACGACACAGCTCGATCTCAGCCGGCAGCTTTTGATTGGAGGCAGCTACCGGTTTGAAATCTCAGCGATGGACCGCGAGGGCCGCGCTTCCGCAGCGACTGGCAGTGCGGAATTCGTGATGAAGCCATGACGAAGGTCTCCCCTCGGAGTTGCGTATGGGTGTCATGCGTTGTCTCATTGCTCTCCTCGCCACCACGGCGGCATTTGCCGCCGATGACCTCACCGTTCTCAAAGCAACCCCGGAAGGCATCACGCCCGATCAGCAGCTCGAAGTCTGTCTGAAGAAGGAGTTTTACGGGATGGTGGACCGGCGCGGTGAGGCGTTTGAGAAGATGATCAAAAGCGAGGCCGCGATGCGGGCGTGGCAGGACGAGCGGAAGGCGTTTTTTCTCAAGCAGATCGGCGGACTGCCGGAGCGGACGCCGCTGAAGGCGCAGGTGGTGGGGATGTTGCAGGGGAAGGGGTATCGCGTGGAGAAGATTCTGTTTGAGAGCCGTCCGGGATTTCATGTGACGGGGAATCTGTATCTGCCGGAGACCCCGGGCCCGTGGCCGGCGGTGCTGGTGCCGTGCGGACACAGCCATGATGGCAAGGCGGTGGGGCAGTATCAGCGTGCGTCGATCCTGCTGGCACGAAACGGCATGGCGGCGATGTGCTGCGACCCCGTCGGCCAGGGCGAGCGCTATCAGATGCTCGACGTCACGCAGGAGCGGAAGGCGTTTGACGATGCGGCGCACGTACCGGTGCCGCATCCAAACGTGCGGCTGATGTGCACGACGGAGCACACGATGATGGGCATCAGCAGCGCCTTGATCGGTGCGAATGTGGCGCAGTTTCGCATCTGGGACGGCATGCGTGTCATCGACTACCTGCAAAGCCGGCCGGACATCATCGCGGACAAGATCGGCTGCACGGGGAACTCCGGCGGCGGCACGGAGACGGCGTATCTGATGGCGCTGGATGACCGCATCGCTGCCGCTGCGCCGGGATGTTACCTGACGACGTTTCGGAAGCTGATCGACACCAAAGGCCCGCAGGACGGTGAGCAGAACATCTTCGGGCAGATCGCCTTCGGCATGGACGAGGCAGACTACTGCATCATGCGTGCGCCGCGGCCCACGCTCATCTGTGCGGGCACGCGGGATGTGACCTTCGATTTCGCCGGGACGATGGATGTGTTCCGCGATGCGAAGCGGTTTTACTCGCGTCTCGGTTTTGCAGAGCGCATGGACATCGTCGCGCCGGTCTTCGACCGCCGGCAGGCCGATGCGCCCGTCG